>CAIYXD010000196.1 GCA_903930085.1 uncultured Flavobacteriia bacterium | reverse complement strand
CTAGTTTTGAATTGCGCCAATTCTTCGCTGCATTTTTTCTCTCTTTCCACTAAATCTTTGTATTTTTTTGCAGGAACACAAGCTCCTAAAAACACTACCGCTAGAATTGCAAAACGTACCATATACCTTTTTCTTTAGATTACAAATATGCAAAAGCAAAGCACGTCAAAATGCATTGGTGAAAGGAATTATACACAACTAAAATTGAATAACATTTATAACCGAATTTACCGGTACTTTATTCAAATAACGGACAACTGGAAGTACTCGTGTTTAGTGGCTTGCACGTAGAAAAACTAATCGCTATTTCGTGGGAATTATTGCTGCCGTTTCGTACTGCTGAAAGCGTAGCATCGAAGGAATATTGCACTGCAAATCGCTGATTTATCTTGAATCCTGCGAAAAACAATAGCGCGTCGGTATTTCTGTACCCAACACCAAAATTTAATTTATTGCCATAATCCAGCATAATTTGTAGGTCAGCTGCAACTGGTCCTCTTGGTGGAATTTTTAATAATACCGCCGGCAATAACGTTGTTTTTTCATTCATTCTAATTCTATACCCACCATTGATTAGCGCATGAAAACGGTATTTCGAATCCAATCCTAGTTCCCATTTTGCAGGAATCAGGTTTTGCATTACGAGTCCAACGTAGTAATTTTTCCCGTTCCACCAAGCTCCAAATGTAGCGTCGGGAGAAATGAAGGAAGCCTCTTTTGAAATGCTTGGATCCGGCTGGAGTGTAACCGTGTTGGAAGGATCATAACCCATTTGTATCATTCCGCCGTACAAACCAAGCGAAAGGCGCGTGTCCGCTGAAAAGTTAAAATGCCCAGCATACGCAATATTGAACCTGCTGGTGGTGAATTGTCCGATTTGATCCGATTCAAAACGCAAACCAAATCCTTGCCGCGCGCTCAAATATTTTCTTCTCGGAGATTTGATTGGTGCACTAAAAGTTAAAAATCCACTTTTCGGCGCTCCTTCAAATCCTACCCATTGTGCTCTGTACAAAGAATGCACATCCAAACATGGTTTGATTCCGGCATGTGCAGGATTCAAAGCAAATTGATGGGAAGACCATTGCGTATATTGCGGCGTTTGCTGAGCAAAAATTTGATCCACCGAAAGAAGGAAACAAATCAGAATAAAAAATGCCTTTGTTTTTTTCATCGAATCAATGTTATGCTGCCTTTGAACTGTCTTTTTTCATTGTCGCGCAATTCTACAATATAAAAATATACACCTTCCGCAAGTTTTCCTGTATTGGCCGTTCCATCCCACGCTTTGGCTTTTGAGTAACTTGAAGATTGGAAAATTTCCTGTCCCCAACGGTTAAAAATTCGCACAAAACAATTTGGGTAATCATCAATGCCACCAATTTCCCATGTATCATTTGTTCCATCCGCATTAGGCGAAAATGTTGTCGGAAAAATCAATTGCTGGTCAACTGTTATTGTAACAAAATCCTGTTTTGTGCAGCCATTTTCAGTTGCTGTAAGCGTATACGTTGTTGTGACGGCCGGTGTGACAAACGGATCTAAAA
Organism: uncultured Flavobacteriia bacterium; assembly: GCA_903930085.1. Classification (GTDB taxonomy): domain Bacteria; phylum Bacteroidota; class Bacteroidia; order Flavobacteriales_D; family Crocinitomicaceae; genus M0103. The sequence goes on along the minus strand of CAIYXD010000196.1, from coordinate 711 downwards.
TCAAGGTGTTATTTACGGAATAAGAAGGAGACCAACTGTAAATCGGAGCGGAAGTAGTTCCGTTTAACTGGGCAGTTTCACCTGGTTGAATAAGTTGATCCGCACCAGCGTCCAATGGAAAATCGTATACGATTACTGGAGTTGCGGAATCGGTAACAATTTCTGGACACAAAACATAACAGCTTGTTTCTACAGAAACAACATCGCCATCGGATAAATTAGTAGTTTGAAAAATCGGATCTGTGGTTTCAGCAGCCAAAATACCGTTTATAAACCATTTAAAATCTGTGGTATCCGGACAATCTGCAAGTTGTGCTGTAGCAGTGAAAACTACATTTTTACAGATATTGATTGCACTACCGAATACATTAACGGTTGGTATCGATCTATTTATTCCTTGGCCACTAATCGAAACATTAAAATCTGCCGCTGCAGGGGAAGTTACGCCAACTCCATTTGTGGAACCGGAAAGAACAATGTAATAAAATGTATTTGCAGGTAAGGCAAGTGCGACCAAAGAAAACGGCGAAGCACTGTTGGAAACGCAATTACCAATAGGCGTGTAAGATGCAGAATTGCACGGAATCGATGCTTCTAAAATAGTAGCCTCTAATGCATTTCCTTGAGCAGGATTTGTTTCAAAATTCAAACTCGAGAAATCCACTTGTACATCACCACCTACATTATTAGTTGTAAAGGTTAGCCAAATGG
>CAIYXD010000195.1 GCA_903930085.1 uncultured Flavobacteriia bacterium | reverse complement strand
CGCCAGACTTTTGGGATGAAATTCGTAATCTGATGGTAAATCACTTTAAAACTGGAGATTATACGACTGGTTTAGTGGAGGGGATTTCTAAGGCTGGATTTCAATTGAAGGTTTCTTTTCCCTATTTCGATGCAGATAAAAATGAATTAAGCAATGAAATTTCATTTCAGGAAGAAGTAGAATGAAAAATACACATACTGTAGTAAAAACGTTTACAGCGCTCAAGTTTTGTGCGTTAACTTTATTTTTTAGTTGTATTTCGCTGGTGACTTTTGGTCAAGAGGATATTCCGAATGCTCCAAATCCTCCGAGATTATATAACAATTTATCCAAAGAGTTCCCAAACCTTCTTTCAGCGCCTGAAGCAGAAGCAATTGAAAAAGAATTGGCTCAGTTTGCGGAAAAAACGTCCAACCAGATTGTGGTACTTATTGTAGACGATCTCGCAGGTTACGAACCATGGGATTATGCAACCAAAATTGGCGACAAGTGGAAAGTTGGAAATGAAAAGGAAGATAATGGAATCGTTTTGTTGATCAAGCCAACTGGCGGAAAAGGCGAACGTAAAACATTTATAGCAACGGGTAGGGGATTAGAAGGCGCAATTCCAGATTATACGTGCAACGAAATTGTTGAGAACGAACTACTCCCAAATTTTAAAAACCAGGATTTTTACACGGGCATTAAAAGTGCTCTAGCGGTTTTAGAATCGCTTTCCATTGGTGAATACAACTCTGATCAATACGCAAAAAAGAATAAAAAGAAGGATGGAATTGTTTCCGTTATAATTGTGCTAATAATTATTGTATTTATTGTAATTTCTATTTCAAAAGGAAAAGGTGGCGGTAACGCTTTTACAATTGGTGCTGCAGGTGCATTTTTCGGAAGCGGAATGGGCGGACACCGCGGTGGCGGACATTCTGGTGGCGGCTTCGGTGGTTTTGGCGGCGGAAGTTTTGGCGGCGGCGGATCCGGTGGAAGTTGGTAATAAAAGTTGAATAATATGAAACGTTTGAGCTATACTTTTACTGGTTTTCTTTCCCTCAAGACAGTCGTGTTTTTAGGTTGTTTTTGCGGGATTTTCCCACTTGCTTTTGGTCAGGGCGAAAATTTTCTGGATAAATTTCAAGCAGGTATTGTTCAGGATAAAGTTTTACTTTCTTGGACAGTGAAAACCGGAAATTCCTGCAATGGAATTCGTATACTACATACCTTAGATTCGGCCAGTTTTAACGAGATTGGAACAATTGAAGGAATTTGTGGCAGTACTTCCGCTCCTACGAATTATAGTTTTACGCACTTAAATCCAACAGCAAATGCCAAGAATTACTATAAGTTAGACTTTGGAGGAGAAGGATTTTCGCAAACGATTGCTGTTCAGTATTTTGATTTTTCCGAAAATGGCTACGTTTTATTGCCCAATCCGATTCAATCCGATTCCAAGTTGTATTTCAACAATGAAAACAATGCAAATACTGCCTTGACTATTTACGCCATGAATGGCTCTATCGTGCATACGGAAAAAAGCACGTTGAATTATTTTAGTATTTCTAAAAGTTACCTTGAAATCGGAAGTTATTTATTTACCCTTAAAACAGAAGGGAAAAGCGGTGAAATTTCTGGAAAATTTATGGTTACTCATTAGTTGCTGAGCGGTTTCCAAAAACCATCCCAAGACCAATTCCTCCGCCAAAACTCCATCCAAATCTTGCTGCTTGGCGCGTTTCCAAAAAAGCGGTCAACTTCAGTTTTTCGGTTAATCCGTACGTGGATTTTAAACCGAAGGAACAAGCATATTTTAAGTAACTTCTTCCCATGTTTCTATCGCGAATAAAATCCAAGCCCAAAACATTGGCATACGG
>CAIYXD010000194.1 GCA_903930085.1 uncultured Flavobacteriia bacterium | reverse complement strand
GTCGTTGAAAGAAACTTTTACACCTTCTACTTGGTTCATGGATTTTCTCGCTTTTATAGCGTTATCCATGTCGATATCTAAGGTTAAATAGAAATGTGGTGCTGTGAATTTACTTTCCGCAAGTCTTCGTGCGATTGTTTTCCTCATTTGAGAAACTGTCTCGTCGACAAAAGATTCTGTTCCTGCTGGCGCAGCGCTAAATGTGCGTTGCGCAGGTGTGTAAGGAACATAATGGTCTACATCTCTTTTCACAATTCTTCCCGCCTCGCCAGTTCCGGCAACGGCGTGAATATCAATTCCTTTTTCTTCTGCAATTTTTTTCGCTAATGGTGAAGCAAAAACTCTATCTCCTGTGTTTGCAACTGGCGCACTTACTGCAACTGGTGCACTTGGAGCAGGCGCTGCTTCTTTCACAATCGGAGCTGGAGTTGGCGCTGCAGAAACTGGCGCTGCTTTTTCAGTTTCAGGTGCAGGAGTATTTCCTCCGGCAATTAATGCTGAAACATCTTCGTCTTTTTCACCAATAATCGCTAAAATTGCGTTTACTGGTGCTGCTTTTCCTTTTTCAACGCCAATGTACAAAAGCACGCCATCGTAGAACGATTCAAATTCCATCGTTGCTTTGTCGGTTTCGATTTCGGCAAGAACTTCCCCATTTTTAACGGTATCTCCAACTTTTTTTGTCCACTCTGCAACAACACCTTCCAACATGGTATCGCTTAACTTGGGCATGTATATAACTTCAGCCATTTTTTTATCTATTTAAAATATCCTTAAACCACTTTTAGCGTGTTTTGTAGGAATTTAAGTACTTAATTAATATTCTTTGATGTACGGATAATCTGTTTGGGTGTAAACATCTTCGTACAATTCGTGTGCTTCTGGATATGGCGAATTTTCAGCAAACTCAACAGATTCCTGCACTTCTTTTTTTACCCAATTCTCAATTTCCTCAATTTGTACTTTTGTCATCCATTTATTCTCTTGGATAACATTCAAACAATGTTCAATCGGATCGTTCGCCATCCATTCCGCAACTTCGTCTTTGGAACGGTATTTTTGTGGATCTGACATGGAATGTCCTTTGTATCTGTATGTTCGGATATCTAGCAAAGTAGGTCCATCGCCTCTTCTCGCTCTGTCTGCAGCTTCTTCAATTGCTTCGTGAACGGATTCGGGAGACATTCCATCTACAATTTTGGAAGGCATTTCGTAGGAAAGACCAATTTTAGAAAGATCTGTAACATTTGTTGTACGCTCCACGGAAGTTCCCATCGCGTAATTATTGTTTTCAATAATAAAGATTACAGGTAATTTCCAAATCATCGCCATGTTGAATGTTTCGTGCAATGCTCCTTGTCGCACAGCACCATCGCCCATAGAAACAAATGCTACATTGTCTGTTCCGTTGTATTTTTCAGCAAAACCAACGCCTGCTCCCATTACAATCTGCGCACCGACAATTCCGTGTCCGCCCATGAAATTTTTGTCTTTATCAAAAAAGTGCATCGATCCACCTTTTCCTTTTGAACATCCGGTTGAACGGCCGTATAATTCCGCCATTAAAATGCGCGGATCTGTTCCCAAGGCAATTGGATGACCGTGATCGCGGTATGCTGTCATGTGTTTATCTCCTGGTCTACAAGCACTTGCTGTTCCAACTACAATTGCTTCCTGTCCAATGTACAAATGGCAAAATCCACCAAATTTTTGCTGAATGTACAGCTGACCTGTTTTCTCTTCGAATCTTCGAATGAGCAACATGTCTTTGTACCATTTGATATATGTTTCCTTAGAAAACTTAGACTTCCCAGCTTGCACTGATTTTTTCGTCGTTTTTGAAGGTTTGCTTGCAGTTTTTACCGCCATGTTTTTTCCAGTTAAAATTCGAGCTACAAATATAGAAAAATCTTAAGATACAACTATAGTTGTCCAGAGAATGATTGAAAAGTTTTACAATACTAATTGTTAAAAGTACCAAAAGTAAAGATTCCTGCAAAAATCGGATTAATAATCCTTCACAAACCCAATGATATAAAAGGTGAAAGCAACAAAAAAAGTTAATCTTTATTTACACTAATCCACTGTAAATTTATTCCGTTCCAAAGGCAAATGGCAATAAATCTTTTGCAGAGGAAAAAATAATAGTGCGTTTATTTTGACTTACAATAATTACACGCATTGGTTTTTGTTGTCTCATTTCGGTTTCTAGCATTACTTGTCGACACCCGCCACACGGCGACAATACCATGTCAAAAGGTAAAAGATCCCCTTTTGCGACAACGCAAAGCGTTACAACTTTCTGATCCGGGAAATTCGCTCCGGCAAAAAACAACGCTACCCTTTCGGCACAAAGTCCAGACGGATAGGCAATATTCTCTTGGTTGCTACCAGCTACAATTTCTCCATTTTCCAAAAGTGCCGTTGCTCCTACTTTGAATTTACTATATGGAGCATACGCTTTGGCTGAAATTTCATAGGCTTGTGCGACCAAAGCTTGCTCGTCTTCGCTTAATTGATTGTAATTTTCAAAATCCTCAAACGTAAATGTTCTGTTCTTTACCATTTTTTATATTATCGTATTCGGTGTAAATTTAAGCGATTTTTAGATTAAATAGATTGAAAGTCACTTTGGAACAATCGGGAAGGCCTATTTCTTTTTTAAAAGAATTATTTTACTCGATTTTAAATCTCAAGATTTCAGTATTGTAAAACTATTGATATACTCAAACTTTTCAACAATTCCATTAGGGTATTAATTTCTACTAGAATGAATTTTCTATTTAAGTTGCCTTTAAACCGTTTCAAAATAACTAAATTTGTTGCCAAGTTATGATTCAATATAAAAAGGTAGCATTTTATACGCTCGGTTGTAAATTAAATTTCTCCGAAACATCTACGATTGCCAGAAACTTTGAGGAAGGTGGCTATGCAAAAGTGGACTTTGAAGAAATTCCGGATATTTATGTCATTAATACGTGCTCGGTTACAGAAAATGCCGACAAAAAATGTAAGCAACTCGTTAAGAAAGCTTTAAAAATAAATCCGGATGCATTTGTTGCTATTATTGGATGTTTTGCACAACTAAAACCAGTAGAAATAAGTAAAATTCCTGGTGTTGATTTAGTTTTAGGAGCGAATGAAAAGTTCAATATACTTGAGCACATCGAAAAACTGCAAACGAAGCAAGAGCAAGCAATTGTTTCCTTTGAATCGATTAAAAAAACGGAAGATTTTATTCCTGCCTTTTCTTTAGGCGATCGTACAAGATCTTTCTTAAAAGTGCAGGATGGCTGTGATTATTTCTGTACTTTTTGTACAATCCCATTGGCTCGCGGAAAAAGTAGAAATGCATCTATTACCAAAACAATTGCAGAGGCAAAAAAAATCAGTGAAACAGCTGTGAAAGAAGTTGTTTTAACTGGCGTAAATATTGGTGATTTTGGACAAAATGGTGATGAAAATTTCTTTCAATTGGTGCAGGAACTGGATCGTGTGGAAGGTATTGATCGTTTCCGAATCTCCTCGATTGAGCCAAATTTATTGAGCAACGAAATCATCCATTTTTGCTTACAAGAATCGAAGCATTTTGTTCCTCATTTTCATATTCCACTTCAGTCAGGTAGTAATAGATTACTGCAGGTAATGCGACGGAAATATTTACGTGAATTGTATGCTGAACGCGTTGCTTTTATTAAGTCGCTTCGCAAAGATACATGCATCGGGGTAGATGTCATTGTTGGGTTTCCTGGTGAAACAGACGCCGAATTCATGGAAACCATGGACTTTTTAAAAGATTTGGATATTTCGTATTTACATGTTTTTACCTATTCGGAACGGGCAAATACGACAGCCGTAAAACTTGGTGAACCTGTTCCAATGTCTATTCGACGAGAGCGCAGCAAACAATTACATATTTTATCCGATAAAAAGAAACGTGCTTTTTATGAGCAAAATATCGGAACGATTCGAACGGTACTTTTTGAACATGAGGAGGACAATGGAATCATGTATGGTTTTACTGAAAATTATGTAAAGGTAAAAATGGCATACGATGCTCAAATGGTAAATACTTTCCAACGAATTGAATTGACGGAAATTGACCGCGACGGCATTATGAAATGTACCCTGATTTAAGATTTAATCGCTCGGGTCATTTCGCGTTTTCCCGGCGGACCTTCTAAAATTTCCAATGTAAATCCGAGCGCTTTTAAATCTCGTTTTACCTGTCCTTTTGCACAATATGTTACAAAAACTCCACCTGGTTTTAAGATCCGATACATTTTTTCTAAAATGCTAATTCCCCACATTTCCTCTTGTGCCCGGGGTCCAAAAGCATCAAAATAAACCAAATCGAACGTTTCTTCTACAACCGTGTAATCTTGTATTTTTGTATGGATTTTTTCAAAAGAAAAGGTATCGGAAAAGGTGTGTTTTTTAGCCCATTCGGAAAGGTGCATTTCTTTAAAGTAATTATTGAATTTATAATCTACAAGTTCTTCGTAACCAATTCGTTGTGTAATTTCAATCTCTAAGGGAAAAGCTTCAATTCCGGTATAATAAACTTTTTGATTTACGCGATCTGCTTCCACCATCGAAAGCATGGCGTTAAGGCCTGTGCCAAATCCCATTTCAAAAATATGAACTTCCTTTTTATCTGCAAACGCTTGCAAGCCATTTTTGATAAAAACATGCAGCGCTTCCTGCAATGCACCATGATTGGAATGGTAATTTTCCAACATTTCAGGAATATAAATAGTTTTGGATCCATCTGCTGTTTCGATCACCTCTCTTTTCATTTCGTAAAAATAGAAATTTGCGGCTAAATACCTTATAAAATTTGGTGAACAATGGTCGGTTTCTACTAGGTGAAATTCTCTATTTAAATCCGAATTTTGGCATGCAAGCTACTATTTCAAAGGATTTCGATTTCATTAACAATTGTTAATAACCTTTCTTTATATCTTT
>CAIYXD010000193.1 GCA_903930085.1 uncultured Flavobacteriia bacterium | reverse complement strand
TCACCCGAAAAACGGATAGTTCTTTTTTATTGCCGAATTAATTATAGATCTTGAATTAGAACCCGATGGACCAATCAAAGATTATTGTGGTTCCTGCACCCGCTGTATCGATGCTTGTCCAACGGAAGCAATCGTAGAGCCTTATGTTGTGGATGGATCAAAATGCATTTCATATTTAACGATCGAATTGAAAGATGCGATTTTACCAAATGAGTTCAAAGGAAAAATGGATAATTGGATGTTTGGATGTGATATTTGCCAGGATGTTTGTCCTTGGAATCGCTTTTCAAAACCGCATACCGAAAGCCGATTCAAGCCACACGATAATTTGTTGCATTTAACTAAAAACGACTGGAAAGACCTAACACAAGAAGTATTCGGTGATCTTTTTAAAAATAGCGCAGTGAAAAGAACCAAATTTGACGGTTTGAAGCGAAATATTGATTTCACTTTAGAATAAAGATTCAGCAAAAAAAGTTGAATTATATTTCTTCTTTTATAAAGGAAAATTACATTCCCATTTTTTCTAATTCTTCTAAAGTAAGTGTCTTGTATCCTTCAGGAATATTCATGTCAAATAAGGACTTAATATTTTTATCTAGTTTTTTTTCGAATTTCGATACAGTCATCGTCATTTTAAGTCCGTTGTTATTTAAATCATATTGCATTGGAAAACCAGGAACTTCTTTATTTAAATAGGTTTGTCCTACTTTAGAAATTTCTATTTCTTCCGTGTACCAAAAAATAGATTCTCCGCCATTTTCATCACTTAAAACTGCTTTTTTACACAGATATCCTTCAATTGTTTTTGTTTCATCTAGTAATTCAACATTCATTTCGGGTTTACCCTCGGAAAGCGCTTCAACTTCTTCTGTAGTCATAAGTATCGCATTCTTGCCAATCATGCCGCTCATTAACAATAATATTTCGCCTGAATTTTCATTGGAAACCGTAACAATATTCATCATACTGCCCATCTTCATCTCTGAGCGTGTGATTTTATCTTTAAAATGAATATCCAAGGTTGAACCCTGCATCATTCCAGTTACCATTTGCATATCCGGATTTTCAGAAGATGCTTCAATTGTGTAGGTAAAATGTCCTTCAGTTAATTGCGCTTTTATCGAATAGGTTACCGATAAAGCTAAAAATAGGGTTAAAATAAAATTTTTCATTTCTTTCGAGTTTAAAATTCAGTCAATTTTACAATTTTTTTTTTGGATTTACCTAATATTATTGCGGAAATAAATAACGATAGATATCATTTCCATTCGCATATAGTAAAAGTCCCATCAACAAAAAGAATCCTACATATTGAGCATATTCCAATACTTTTTGTGGCGCTTCTCTTCCCGTAATTATTTCGTACAATAGGAAGACAACATGTCCGCCATCCAAAGCGGGTATCGGCAAAATATTCATAAACGCTAGAATGATAGAAATTAACGCAGTATTCATCCAAAATATTTGCCAGTTCCATGTTGCAGGGAAGAGGTTTCCGATTGAACCAAATCCTCCGATGGATGAAGCTCCTTTTTTGGTGAAAATGAATTTTAATTGGGATGCATAATCACTTAAAGTATGAAATCCACGGTCAATTCCTTTACTTACGCTTTGTCCGAAACCATAATGCATAGTTTGAATACTGTTAGAATCGACATAACCACTCGTTTTAACCGCAAAACCGATTGTTCCTTCTTTTTTAACTGCAGAAGTTAGTGTTTGAGTGCTATCGTTGCGCTCAATTACCAACGTTGCCTTTTTCCCTTTCGCAGCATATAAATAGCGCTGAATATCATCGTAGTAAGTGACTGGATGTTCATTTATAGAAATAATTTTATCTCCTTTTTCTAAACCTGCTTCCAATGCGGGTGTTTTTGGCATAACGGAATCAATTTCATTCGAAGCATGTCGCAAGCTAACGGATGGAAACGCGCCATTTTGGAACAATTCATATTCCACGCCTTCCGGCAATTGAATAGTTTCCTTCGAGCCATCGGAATGGACAACAGCTAATTTACGACCGCCGCGTAGCATAATGCTGTTATTTATTTCCGTAACATTTGTTATCTTTTGCCCATCAATAGATACAATATTGTCGCCAGAATAAAGATTATATTTCGCCATGTATGGATGAATCGCCAAACCAGCTTTCAAATCCTGCGGTTTAATCTGTTCTTCACCATAAGCAAACATTATACAGATGTAAATAAAGATTCCCAAAAGAAGATTTACTGTAACGCCACCAACCATAATGATTAATCGTTGCCATGCAGGTTTTGCCCTAAATTCCCATGGTTGAGCAGGTAAAGCCAATTGTTCTTTATCCATTGATTCATCTACCATTCCTGCAATTTTCACATAACCACCTAAAGGAAGCCATCCAATTCCCCATTCGGTATCGCCAACTTTCTTTTTGAAAATCGAAAACCACGGATTGAAAAATAAATAAAATTTCTCGACACGCGTTTTAAACAGGCGTGCAGGAATGTAATGACCAAATTCGTGCAGAACAACCAATATGGAAAGGGAGAGAATTAATTGGGCAGCTTTTATTAAAAAATCCATGGTTAAATAAATTTAATGTACAAATATAATTGTTTATGCTATTTTTTTATCGGAATCCGTTGCGTCCACAACCGTTTCAACATAATAGTCATTTTGAATAAAATAGTCCAACATGGATTCTTTTAACAAATGCTGTTGTTCGCGATGTTCCAATGGTGGAAGCTGTTTGTTGAGTTTAAAGTGTGGCCACTCTTCTGCATCGCGTCCCTCAAATTCATAGTAGCCATAAGGCTCAAGCAAGGTGCAAATAGCAATATGAAATAAATCGGTTTTTTCTGCTTTCGTAAAATTTCGGTAACCAACGCCAAGTTCGTTGACGCCAATTAGAAATAGGATGGCTTGAACATCCATTCCTTCGCCAAACTTTTCTTCCAAACTTGCCTTTAATTTTTGAAATCGTATCTCAATGTCGTAATCCATAGCTTGCAAAAATACGAAAGTGTAGCGACTTATTGCAGTTCTAAAATTCAAGAAATTATTTTTGTTTCGAACAAGCAGCCTTTCCTTCTGTTTTAAGTATATTAGTAAAAAATTATATACATGAAAAAGTCAATTTTAATTTTATCCATTGCATCCCTAATCTTAGGTTTTTCTAGCTGTAAAGGCGACGCGAAAAAATCGGAAGATGCAGCTACAGACATTACCTGTCTCTATTCCTACGAATCCAACACTTCCTCGTTGGAATGGACAGCATTTAAATTTACTGATAAAACGCCAGTCAAAGGAACTTTCAATGAAATAAAAATCGAAGGAAGTAAAACAGCTGATGATGAAAAAGAAATGATTGAATCCTTAACGTTTACCATTAATACAAACTCTGTAGAAACACAAAACGAAGAGCGAAATGGAAAAATTGTTAAATTGTTTTTCGGTTCAATTAATACGGATGCTATTACTGGAAAAGTTAAATCATTGGGTGACAATGGCGAAGCAATAATCGAGATTAAAATGAATAAGAGCGCACAGGAAGTAGCTGGAAAGTATACGTTGGATGAAGGGTTATTTTCCTTTACAGCAACAATCGATGTGATGAAATGGAATGCTGGAAAAGGCATTTCTCTTTTAAATGAAGCATGTAAAGTCTTGCACACTGGTCCTGATGGAAAATCCAAATTATGGTCGGAGGTGGATCTTTCCTTTACAACCCAATTGAAATCAGAGTGTAATTAGTCGGTTAACAATAGTACGTGGAGAAAATACAAAGCCTATCGATTTCGATAGGCTTTTTTGCGTTACTTTTCTACTATGAATTTTATTGATGTTCTAATTTTTATTCCTTTGGCTTACGCAGGATACAAAGGGTTTAAGCACGGTTTAATTATAGAAGTATTTACGCTTCTTGCCTTGTTGGTTGGTTTATATGCTGGCATACATTTTTCCGACTATTTTTCGGAATTTTTAAAGAATACATTTTCCTGGAATTCAAAGTACCTTCCTGTTATAACATTTACCCTCATCTTTCTAGCCGTTGGGGCCATGGTTTACTTTGCCGGAAAAACAATTGAACAACTGGTTAAAGTTGTGAAATTAACGCCATTGAATAAGTTCTTTGGTGTGTTTTTCGCCGTTTTAAAAACGGCTTATTTTTTAAGTGTAATTCTTGTGCTTACGGAGTCGTACGATGAAAAAGGAAATTTCTTCCCAGCAGAAAAAAAGGAAGGGTCACTACTTTATAAACCAGTAAAAAGTATTTCTACAACTACGATTCCTGGATTGAAAGAAAGTACTATTTTTTTGGAAAATGCGTTTAAAGTGGAAAGCGATAGCACCGGTTTATCTGTAGCGCAAATTATTCGTGCACAAAAAGTAGCAGATAGTCTTGGCGTTGATGCAAATAATGCGGCAGAAATTAAACGTGTGCACGAAAGATATGTGGAGAAAAATTAGCGGTATTCTTGCAATTGTTTGCATGTTTTCCAGCGTAAATGCGCAAGAAGATTCGAAAGGAATGAAAAACCCGTTTAAAAACAAGCGTCTGGACATTTCTGTTTCAAAATCCGGACCCTATGTTGGCTTGCAACGTGGGGAATATTTAATTTTGGAACTTGGCGCGGAGCAGCAATGGAAAAAAATTAAATTAAAAACTGCAAAAACCCAAGCGATTTCAACCGGATTCAATTATAATTTTAAATACAATGTTCTGGGTTACGATGCCGGCTATTGGATAAAACCGAGCAGAGTTGGTTTGACGTATGGCGCAAACGCAATCTTTAGAACTAATTTCGACGAAAACCGTATTGGAATTGCACCGGTGGTAGGGTATAAATTATACGGGTTTCACTTACAAACGGGCTACCATTTTTTAACACCGGCCAGTAATTTTGACGAAACAAATCGCTTTTTCATTAGC
>CAIYXD010000192.1 GCA_903930085.1 uncultured Flavobacteriia bacterium | reverse complement strand
GTTTGACAAATTCCTTGTGAATTTAGATGTAAATTTTGAAGGCGGAAGAAAAGCCTTAGTTTATGCAATGGAGGAAGGCGTTACATTAGAAAACGGACAGTATGCAAAAACACTTGGATTTATTGCGGATATTAATTTAGGGTTGGAATACCGATACAACAAGCGTATTTCTGCCTTTGTTCAAATGAATAATTTAGCATCACAACGCTATAACCGTTGGTACAACCATCCTGTTCAAATCTTCCAATTTATGGGAGGAATTACAGCGCGGTTTTAACCAATAAAACAAGGTTAAGGAGAAACGAAGATAAAAGTCTAGCAGTTCTAGATTGGACTCGAAAAGTGAAAAAATCCGACGCTTAATCGTTTGTTTTTTCCGTTTCAATAAGTGTGCTTGGCTTCTTCGTTATTTTTGGGAAGTATTTTCGTTGCCGAATAAAAATTAGAATTACACCACTTGTTATGGAAGCATCCGCAACATTCCAAATTGCTGGAAACACTTCTCTTCCTGCGAGAAAAGGCATCCATTCTGGCCAATTTGCTTGAAACTTAAACATATCCACAACATTTCCCATTAGGAAACCCGTATGGCGCGTTTCGATTTTTCCAAAGAGTCCACAATCCGTAAAAACGCCTGAGCCTTCCAAGTGATTGAAGCCCATGCATGGATCGTATGGGAAAATAAAATCATAGCACATGGAATCTATTAAGTTTCCAGTTGCTCCAGCCAAAATCAATCCAATTGCAATAAGAAACTCTCTTCGTACGCCTGCTTTCGCTTGCGTATACCAATAGTAACAAATTCCGCCAATAGCAATAATTCTGAAAACACTCAATGCAAGTTTATGCCACATTTGATTCCCGAAAGTGGTGCCAAAAGCCATTCCCTGGTTTTCAATATATTCTAAAAGAAACCAATCTCCAAGAATAGGAACATTTTCCCCAGGAAAAAAATGGGTTTTAATATAGATCTTCGTCAGTTGGTCTATAAGTAATATAAGTGCAATTACAGCACCCACAATCAATAGATTTTTTTTCATGTGTGTCAACTTAGACTATACTAAACCAATAGAATTTTTATAGAATTTTCTAAATTCGTTAGCGATAAGAAAAGAAATTATCTGCCTTCTGCGTTTTTTGCCGCTATGCTCATTGTAGCGTGGGGAACCAGCATTAATCGCTCTTTTTGGATTAATTTTCCCGTCACACGACAAATCCCGTACGTTTTATTTTGAATTCGAACGAGCGCAGCATTTAAACTTTGAATAAATTTTTCTTGACGCGCTGCTAATTGCGCAACTTCCTCGCGCGACAAAGTTTCTGAGCCATCTTCCATCATATTGAAGGTTCTGCCAGTATCGTCTGTTCCGTGATCATCATTGTGCGACAGGGAACCTAATAAAAGAGCGTAATCTTCGTGCGCTTCCTTTAGTTTTCGTTGAATTAACTCTTTAAATTCAACTAATTCTGAATCTGAATATTTTGTTTTTTCTACAGACATAGTCTTTTTTCTTCTATTTTCAATTGCAGCACCCATTTTGTGCTTGGTGAACAAATATAATTCAAAATTATATAGAATCAAGTAATTTCAACAGAATCAAAGGTAGAATTAAGGAATGTGCAATTTTTCTGTTTTTACTATGGAACAGATTTCTGTATCTTCGCTCCGTGGTAAAATTATTTTTAGGCAATAGAGCGGGGGTATTATTTTTAATTCCAGTTCTAGTTTTCGTTTATTTAGGGGTTAATTATTCCATTGAATACTTCATTCATGGCCAAACGAGTAATTTAGGCTTTTGGGGAGAAGTTGTAATTGTATATCCTAAACTTTCTGCTATTTCAGCTGCAATTATTATCATTTTGAATGCTTTTTTAATCAACCACATCTTCAATACCAATGAATTTTTGGAGCGAAACAGTTATATGTCGTCCCTTTTATATGTTGTTTTGATGAGTTTTTACCACTCTTTTTACAGTCTGGATGGAATTTTAATTGCGCATTTAGGTCTTATTCTAATGCTGTACCAGTTTTTCAAGTTGCGTCAAAATCAAGACGGGCGCATTCCTATTTTTAACGGGGCAATATTTGCTGGAATAGCAGCTAGTTTTCATCCGCCATTACTTGCTTTTTTGCCGTTTTTGTTATTTATGATTTGGATTATAAGACCATTTGTTTTTCGGGAAACACTTCTGGCACTCATTGGTTTTGGTATTCCACTGGTTTATGCAACGGTATATTTATGGCAATCTGGACATGGAATTGAATTCGAAATAATTGAGCAAAGCACAAATTACGAGAGTAAGCAATTGGATTTCCTTGTCATGGCGATTTTATTCACCCTGCTTTTTATTTTAAGCCTTGTAACGATTCGTGGAAGAATGCAAAAATCCACGAACCGGTTAAAAAAACTAATAAGTATGCTCTGGTGGCTAGTGTCTATGGGCGTTATATT
>CAIYXD010000191.1 GCA_903930085.1 uncultured Flavobacteriia bacterium | reverse complement strand
TCGGAAGTAATGTACGACATGCACCATTACATTGATCCAAAAACAAATCAACCTGCTTCTTTAGTTGCAGATGATGTGTTCCAAATCATAATGGACAACAAAGATTTACTAGATTCTAGCATTATTTATGACCGCGATTTTCGCTACGATTACTTCGGATTCAAAACGTTGACGCGCTCGTATTTGATGAAGTTGGAAAATGTTATCGTAGAACGCCCGCAGCAAATGTTAATGCGAGTTGCAATCGGTATCCACAAAAAAGATGTTCAGGCAGCAATAAAAACGTACCACCTAATGTCAGAAGGTTGGTTCACACATGCTACACCAACGTTATTTAATTCTGGAACGCCGAAACCACAAATGTCTTCTTGTTTCTTGTTGACAATGAAAGACGATAGCATCAGTGGAATTTACGATACGTTGAAGTCCTGTGCTCAGATTTCACAGTCTGCTGGCGGAATTGGACTTGCTATTCACAACATTCGTGCAACTGGATCGTACATCAAAGGGACAAACGGAACGTCTAATGGAATTGTTCCAATGTTGCGTGTTTTCAACGATACAGCGCGCTACGTAGATCAAGGCGGCGGAAAAAGAAAAGGTTCTTTCGCTATGTATATCGAGCCTTGGCATGCGGATGTTTTTGATTTCCTAGATCTTAAAAAGAACCACGGAAAAGAAGAACAACGTGCGCGTGACTTATTTTTCGCGCTTTGGATTCCAGATCTTTTCATGAAACGTGTAAAAGAAAATGGCGATTGGACGCTTATGTGTCCGCACGAATGTCCTGGTCTTTCAGATACGCATAGCGCGGAATTTGAAGAATTGTACACCCGTTACGAAACAGAAGGTAAAGGTAGAAAAACGATAAAAGCACAAGATTTGTGGTTCAAAATATTGGAATCACAAATTGAAACTGGTACGCCGTATATGTTGTACAAAGATGCCGCAAATGCGAAATCTAACCAACAGAATTTAGGAACCATTAAATCCTCTAATTTATGTACGGAAATCATCGAATATACTGCGCCAGATGAGGTTGCTGTATGTAATTTGGCTTCCTTGGCATTGCCTAAATACGTAACAGAAGAAGGGAAATTTGACCACGATAAATTATTTGAGGTAACCTATCAGGCAACCATCAACTTGAACAGAATCATTGACGAAAATTACTATCCGGTAATCGAAGCGCAAAACTCAAACTTGCGTCACCGACCAATTGGTTTAGGCGTACAAGGTTTGGCAGATGCATTCATTTTAATGCGTTTGCCTTTTGAATCCGAAGAAGCTCGTGCATTGAATAGAGAGATTTTTGAAACTATTTATTACGCATCTATGACTGCTTCCAAAGATTTGGCAAAAGTAGATGGCGCGTATGAAACGTATGCTGGTTCGCCAGTTTCAAAAGGAATTTTCCAATACGACATGTGGAACGTAACACCAACTAACCGTTGGGAATGGGACGTTTTGAAAGAAGAAGTTAAAAAATATGGTGTTCGTAATTCTTTGTTGCTTGCGCCGATGCCAACTGCTTCAACAGCTCAAATCTTAGGAAACAATGAGTGTTTTGAGCCATATACTTCAAACGTTTACACACGACGCGTATTATCTGGTGAATTTATTATTGTAAATAAGCACTTGTTGAAGGATTTGGTAAAAGAAGGACTTTGGAACAAAGAAATGCGTAGTAAAATAATGACTACTAATGGATCTGTTCAAAATATCACTGAGATTCCACAACATTTAAAAGATCTTTATAAAACAGCTTGGGAAATTTCTCAAAAAGCAATTATTGATCAAGCAGCAGATCGTGGAGCGTATATTTGTCAATCCCAATCGTTGAACATCTTCATGGAAAATGCAAACTTTGGTAAATTAACTTCCATGCACTTCTACGGATGGGAAAAAGGGTTAAAAACTGGAATGTATTACCTGCGAACAAAAGCAGCTACAGACGCAATCAAATTCACGGTTGATAAAGCAGTTGCGGAAGAACCATCGGCTCAATTAATAGAGGAGCAACAAGCTGCAATTGCATGTTCATTGGATAATCCGGATGAATGTGAAATGTGTGGAAGCTAAATTCCGATAAAAGGGTATTAAAAATAATAACCATAAAAAATCCCTGCAATTGCGGGGATTTTTTGTTTTATACTGGCAGCTTATATTTTTCTGTTTTTTAGTGCATCTGCTGTTACCGCCATTTCCTCAAAGAAATCTTCTCCAAATGCCCGGATTATTGGCGCTTTTAGAAATCGAAAAACCGGAACATCTAAGGATTCTCCGCAACTGCACGCGGGTGCACAAATTGGCCAAATCGCATATGTCAAGGTCTCTACAGCATCTACTTCTTTGATTCGAATTGGATATAAATGGCAAGAAAGCGGTTTTTGAAAATTTATTTTACCAGCATTAAAGGCAGTTTCCACAGCACATTTCGAAATGCCAGCTTGATCAAAATAAACAAATGCACATTCTTTTTCATTGACCAAAGTCGTAACCGGCTCGTTTTCTACATCCATGTAAAAAACGCCAGATTTTTCAACTTCTGCAATTCCTTCTTGACGCATAAAAGGCAAAATGTGCTCCAAATTATCTTCTAGTAAATCTATTTCTTCAAACGCTAAAGGCGCCCCGGCGTCCCCCTCAATGCAGCAAGCACCTTTACAAGCATTTAAATCACACACAAATTTTCGTTCGAAAAGCTGCGTGGAAACAATTTTGTCTTTAATTTGAATTAGCATCGTTCTGTATTTCACCAAAGTTCAGAAAATACCCGATACGAAGCAAGTTTCTTGTTTTTTAAATAATTTTTTGGCTGGATGAAAGGGAATAATTGTCTTATCTATACCGTTTATTTTCAAAATTATAAGCGCTGTATTTTGAACTTATTTCATTAAGAATGTTTGTTTTTTCAAAAAATCACCTATCTTTGTCTCATATTTCTGAAATATCAAGCAAAATGAGGGGACGAAAGTCCCCTCTTTTCATACAATATGATTAGTAAAAAAACGGTACTTAAATTAATTGACGAGCGCATCGAAGAGCTAGCGAACGGTCTTTTTGTGGTTGATTTAACCATTTCTGCAACGAATGTAATTCATGTGGAGATTGACAAGCACGAAGGGAATGTGTCTGTTAGTGATTGCATGTCTGTTTCTCGAAATGTCGAGCATAATTTAGATAGAGAAGAAGAAGATTTTGAATTGCATGTATCTTCCGCAGGGTTAGATAAACCATTTCGAGTACCTGCGCAATTTGCCAAAAACATTGGTCGAGAAGTCAAAGTTGTACTGTTGGACGGAACTAAAAAAATTGGCGAACTGAAAGCAGCTAGCACCAAAGAATTGGTTTTGGAAACAACACGAAATGAAAAGCCAGAGGGCAAGAAAAAGAAAGAATTAATTGTGGAGCAACACGTGCTTCCAATGGATCAGATAAAGGAAACAAAAATTGTTATTTCATTTAAATAGGTAAATATGAATAGCCTTGAGTTAGTTGAATCGTTTTCGGAGTTTAAAGAGTTAAAAAG
>CAIYXD010000190.1 GCA_903930085.1 uncultured Flavobacteriia bacterium | reverse complement strand
TTCTCACTAAAAATTTGCGAATTGTTCAGTACCTTTGTCGCTTAATTATACTGAAATGAGCGTTTTTGAACTTTCTGATCAAGAATTACAGCGAAGAGAATCTTTGCACAAACTGCGTGAGATGGGAATTGATCCTTATCCTGCTGCTTTGTATCCTGTAACCGATTATGCTACTGGCATAAAGGAGAATTTTGAAGAAGGTAAACAGGTTGTTTTGGCTGGTCGTCTGATGAGTCAACGTGTCATGGGAAAAGCATCTTTTGCGGAGATTTTAGATTCTACGGGAAGAATTCAAGTATATATCAACCGGGATGAAATTTGTCCAGGAGAAGAAAAGTCGCTATACAATGAAGTTTTCAAAAAATTATTGGATCTAGGCGATTTTATCGGGGTTAAAGGAACGGTTTTCAAAACGCAAGTTGGCGAAATTTCCGTTCACGTTAAAGAATTTACTTTGTTAAGTAAATCGTTGAAGCCATTGCCATTGCCGAAAACGGATGCAGATGGAAAAGTGCACGATGCGTTTACCGATCCGGAATTGCGCTACCGCCAACGGTATGTCGATTTGGTAGTAAATGCACACGTAAAAGAAACGTTTATCAAACGCTCGAAAGCGATGAATTCCATGCGTCAATTTTTCAATGAAAAAGGATATTTGGAAGTTGAAACACCCATATTACAGCCAATTCCTGGCGGAGCAACTGCACGACCATTCATGACGCACCACAATGCGTTGGATATTCCATTGTATTTGCGTGTTGCCAATGAATTGTATCTAAAAAGATTAATTGTTGGAGGATTTGAGGGCGTTTACGAGTTTGCGAAAGATTTCCGAAATGAAGGAATGGACCGCACGCACAATCCAGAATTTACAGTAATGGAAATCTATGTTGCTTACAAAGATTACAACTGGATGATGGATTTCACCGAAAAAATGATTGAACGCGTTGCGATGGAGGTGTGTGGCACAACTGAAATCACGGTTGGTGAAACAACTATTTCCTTGAAAGCTCCATTTGCTCGGGTAACAATGCGCGACGCAATTTTACATTTCACTGGATTTGATATTCAGGGAAAATCAGAGGATGAATTGCATGCAGCGTGCAAATCACTTGGTATAGAAACGGATCCAACGATGGGGAAAGGTAAATTAATCGATGAACTATTTGGGGAAAAATGCGAAGGAAATTACATTCAGCCAACATTTATTACAGATTATCCGATTGAAATGTCGCCGTTGTGCAAGCGCCACAGAGAAGATCCTGAATTGACAGAGCGTTTTGAATTAATGATCAATGGGAAAGAAATTGCAAATGCATATTCGGAGCTGAATGATCCAATTGACCAACGCGAGCGTTTCGAGGAACAAATGCGATTGTCTGAAAAAGGCGATGACGAAGCAATGTTTATCGACCAGGATTTCTTGCGTTCTTTAGAATATGGCATGCCGCCAACATCAGGAATGGGAATTGGTATTGACCGTTTGGTAATGTTATTGACAAATAATTCATCGATACAGGAAGTATTATTTTTCCCACAAATGCGCCCTGAAGTGAAAGGACATAAACTCGAATTGAGCGATAACGAGAAAATGATTCTAGAAATGGTTGAAAAAGACGCTCCAATTGAACTGAGCACGTTAAAAGTTCGGGCCGGATTGAGCGGAAAACAATGGGATATCAGTATAAAGGTTTTGACAAAACAAGGATTGGTCAACGTAACAAAAGAAGGCGAATCGGTATTAATAAATTTAGGAAATTAAACAAGAAAACCTTCAAAACAAATATCCCAATAATCAGTGATTATTGGGATATAGTATTATTTATTATTGTTTTAATAAAACCAAATCGATTACTTAAAAAGACTAGTCTTTAATTATTCTCATCTGTTGAGTGGAATTTTCATTTATAAAAGTCACCCAATAAATCCCTCTAGAAAAAGATGTTAGATCCATTATATAGGCATCTTCTCCTTCAACAGAAAGTTTTTGTAGTAATCTTCCTTCACCATCCTTCAATTGAATCTCGCCCTTATTTAATACTTTTCCAAAAGTTATAAAGAATATTCCATTTGTAGGATTCGGATACAATCTCATCTCCGAAGTTAGCTCGTTTATTCCTAAACATGGATCAATAATTACTACGATTGTATCTGAATCAGAACAACCACTTTCCGAAGTAACAGAAACAACATAGGTACCAGATTGGTCTACTTGAATCGAGGAAGTAGTTTCACCAGTATTCCAGTTGTAAACCGAATAAATTCCCGGCACATTCAAATTAATAGGCGCATTATAAACACAAGCCGACGTGTCAGAGCCTAAAGAAATGTCCGGAAGTGGATTAACAACTACTGCAACGCTGTCTGTATTAGAACAACCATTTGCGTCAATTCCAACCAACTCAAACGTTGCTGAACTTGCTAAAACTGCTGGTAAACCATCTATTATAGAATTGTTCCAAGAATATGTTTGGGCTCCCGAACCAGTAAAAATACTATTTTGTCCTTCACAGATTATAGTGTCTGTAACATTTGCAACAACAAGCGGTAAGGGATTAACTACAATTGCAACGCTATCTGTATTTGAACAACCATTTGCGTCAATTCC
>CAIYXD010000189.1 GCA_903930085.1 uncultured Flavobacteriia bacterium | reverse complement strand
TTGTGGACAAAGGAAATGTCCATCGAAGAAATGAAACAATTTTTCCATCAATCGCTCTTAACAATGGCCGATTCTTTTGAAAAAGCTACGGGTGAGCACCTAATTTGCGAGGATTTACGCGATTACTGTTTCCATTTTGCCGAAAAAATGCAAATCTTACCAGAAGAGAAATAATGGCTTCCGGAAATTTACGTAAAATGACTGTTTCCCAAGAAGAAACAATTCGTTACGACTTGGTTTTAGACGAAAATATTCGTGTGAACACTTTAGTTGGAAAAGTGATTTCGTTGAGTTGGAACGGTATTATCACGTGCACAGCATGTCAAAAAAACACAAAGAAATCATTTGGTGATGGATTTTGTTATACGTGTTTCATTAGTGCGCCGGAAGCTGCAGAATGTACAATTCGTCCAGAATTGTGTCGCGCGCATTTGGGAGAAGGCCGAGATCCAGAATGGGAAGAACGCAACCATAACACACCACATATTGTTTATTTGGCTGCGACAGATATTGTAAAAGTTGGCGTAACTAGGATTACTCAAATTCCAACGCGCTGGATTGACCAAGGAGCAAGTTCTGCAATCCGATTGGCGGAAACTCCGAATCGTTATGAAGCAGGAAGGCTGGAAGTTGCATTGAAGGATTTTTTTGCAGATAAAACCAATTGGCAGCGCATGTTGAAAAACGAAATAGACGAATCCATCGATTTAGTGGATGAGAAATGGAGCTTACACGATCAATTACCAGCTGATTTAACGCAATTTTTTACGGAAAACGATGAAGTGATAGCGCTAAATTATCCTGTTTTGGAATTTCCGGAAAAAGTAAAAAGTTTGAGCTTCGATAAAACAGCACAAATTTCAGGAAAACTAATGGGCGTAAAAGGCCAGTATTTATTATTTGAAGGCGGCGAAGTTCTCAATATCCGCAAGCATACCGGTTATTATGTGACCTTGGATGTTTTGAATTAAAATCTTCTCTTTTTTATGCTTCGTCTTACTTTCCATAATTCGCCTTTCAACTTAAATACTTAATATCTAACTTCGCTGCATGGGAAAAGATAAGATTCGCCGATTTGCTGTTATGAAAGAGTATGCAAATGTTTTTGAACCATTAATCGGAGAAGAATATGCCATGAAAGGTAAATGGCTCAGCGATTATTTCAAAAATGAAAACCCAATTGTTTTGGAATTAGGTTGTGGAAAAGGCGAATATTCCATTGGTTTGGCCAAACATTTCCCTGAGAAAAACTTCATTGGTGCAGATATTAAAGGTGCACGCATGTATATTGGTGCAACAGAAGCTTTGGATGAGAAAATGACGAATGTTGCGTTTTTGCGAACGAAAATCGACTTTATTAACCACTGTTTTGCGGAAGGTGAAGTGGATGAAATCTGGTTGACTTTTTCCGATCCTCAGCCCAATAAACCCAACAAACGCTTGTCTTCAGCACCTTTTATGGATCGGTATCGGAAATTATTGAAACCAGGAGGTTTGGTGCACATGAAAACCGATTCGGATTTATTATTTCAATTCACAGAAGAAGAAATAAAAGAGCACAAATACGAATTACTCGAACTCAGCTGGGATCTTTATGGTGAATTACCGGAGAATATCGATCCACAATTACGTGAAATTTTCCATATTAAAACGCATTACGAAAAGCTTTTCACCGCTAAAGGAAGTGTGATTAAATATGCAAAATTTAAAATCAACTGACCAGTATTGATCAACAGCAAATCCCAAATCCAAAATCCCAAATCCCCTTACGCTACGCGTAATTTTGCCATTTTCGACTTCATGAATTGAGCTTCAGCATACTCTAATGTCACCCGATATTTGGTTTCATTTTTGGATGGCAACTCGTACATCGCGTCATTTAAAATCGCTTCACAGATTGAACGTAATCCACGCGCTCCGAGTTTGAATTCAATTGCTTTCGTAACAATAAAATCAAGCACATCGGCATCAAATGTTAGTTTCACGCCATCAATTTCAAATAAACGCAAGTATTGTTTTACAAGTGCGTTTTTTGGTTCGGTTAGAATACGTTTCAAACTTGCTGCATCTAAAGGCTCTAGATACGTTAATACAGGGAAACGACCGATTAATTCAGGAATTAATCCGAAGGTTTTAATATCTGTAGGATTGATGTATTTCAGCAAAACTTCGCTATCAATGCGTTCCGTTTCCGAAGAAGTAAAACCAATTGTTTGTCGGTTCACACGGTTTGCAATAATGCGTTCAATTCCGTCAAAAGCACCTCCGCAGACGAATAAAATATTTTTAGTGTCAATCTGAATCATTTTCTGCTCCGGATGTTTTCTTCCCCCTTGCGGTGGAACATTTACGATGGAACCTTCCAGTAATTTTAACAATGCTTGTTGAACGCCTTCTCCGGACACATCGCGCGTAATGGAAGGATTATCACTTTTTCGAGCAATTTTATCTATTTCATCGATGAAAACAATACCATGTTGTGCGGCATTTACATTGTAGTCCGCAGCCTGCAATAAACGAGAAAGAATACTTTCCACATCTTCTCCAACATATCCAGCCTCGGTAAGAACAGTGGCATCTGCAATACAGAATGGAACATTTAACATTTTAGCAATTGTTTTCGCTAAAAGCGTTTTTCCAGTACCAGTTCGTCCGACTAATATGACGTTGGATTTCTCAATTTCCACTTCGTCTTTGGACGGTGGCTGGTTCAATCGTTTGTAATGGTTGTAAACACCAACAGAAAGCACTTTTTTAGCATCTTCCTGTCCAATAACGTATTCGTCGAGTTTCCCTTTTATCTCCGCTGGCTTCAATACATTTACAATTTCAGAAGTAGGTTTTGTTTTATCACCAAGATCTTCTTCTTTAATTATAGAATGCGCTTGTTGCACACAACTTTCACAAATATGTCCGGAAACACCTGCGATTAATATTCCTACCTCACTGCGAGATCTGCCACAAAACGAACAACCGCCTTCTTTCTTTGCCATGTTTATTGTTGAAAAAAAAGCCATCCGTAAACGAACGGATGGTCTCTTTAATAGTTATGTAAAATTAGTTTATTTAAGCTTATTTTGGGTTACGAAGTAAAATTTCGTCAACCATTCCATACGCTTTTGCCTCTTCGGATGTCATCCAATAATCGCGATCAGAATCCGCCCATACTTTCTCATATGTTTGGTGAGAATGGAAAGCAATAATATCGTATAATTCCTTTTTCAATTTTTGAATTTCACGCGCGGTGATTTCAATATCCGA
>CAIYXD010000188.1 GCA_903930085.1 uncultured Flavobacteriia bacterium | reverse complement strand
GCAAATTGGGAATGATTTTGCTGAAAATCCAAATGTTGTCTTTTGTGATGATGCTCCGGTGATGAAAGTTTCGGCAAGTTTTGTGCGCCATGCAATAAAAGACGGGAAAGACGTGCGCTATTTATTGACGGATCCAGTTCAGAAATATATTGAAGAAATGAATTTCTACAGATAAATTCTTCCTGTTTGCTATCATAACTTCATTTCTGGAACAACATCCGGAACTACTAGATCCCCTTCTGTTTTTGCGATAATTTCTTCGACACTTACTCCAGGAGCTCGCTCCACCAAGTGGAACTTATTGTCTTTGATTTCTAAAACTGCTAATTCCGTTACCACTTTTTTTACGCATCCAACTCCGGTAAGTGGCAGCGAACAAGTTTTCAGGATTTTTGATTCTCCTT
Organism: uncultured Flavobacteriia bacterium; assembly: GCA_903930085.1. Taxonomy (GTDB): domain Bacteria; phylum Bacteroidota; class Bacteroidia; order Flavobacteriales_D; family Crocinitomicaceae; genus M0103. The sequence goes on along the minus strand of CAIYXD010000188.1, from coordinate 1,983 downwards.
CTCGATTCGTGTGCATCATTGCCACAATTATATTTTCAGCCGAAGCGACTAAATCCATTGCTCCACCCATTCCTTTCACCATTTTACCGGGAATTTTCCAGTTTGCAATGTCTCCATTCTGGGAAACTTCCATTGCTCCCAAAACCGTTAACTGAACGTGCTGACCACGAATCATTGCAAAAGACATTGCGGAATCAAAAAAAGAAGCGCCTTTTCGAGCCGTGATTGTTTGTTTACCTGCATTTATAAGATCTGCGTCTTCTTCTCCTTCGAAAGGGAAAGCACCCATTCCGAGAATACCATTTTCAGATTGAAATTCAACTTCAATTCCTTCCGGAATATAATTAGCGACCAAAGTTGGAATACCAATTCCTAAATTTACGTACCAACCATCTCTAAGTTCCTGAGCGATTCTTTTTGCAATACCTACTTTATCTAAAGCCATTTTTTTAATGTGTCAATTTTTTAATATAACAATTTACCAATTACATAGTGCCCAGAAAAATTTACTTCTTCGAGCTTGATATTATTTTAAAAACTATTAATCCTATTTCCTGAAGCTCCTTAAATAATTCGTGATTCGTTGGATATAAATCTGAACGATTGCACAAAATCAACCAATATTTTGTTTCTTCAATTTCTTTTGCTGCTATTTTGAACTTATGTATAAAATCATTCTTCGATTCAGCATTTTGTGCTTCATGAATATTTGCACCAATTGAAGTCCCTGATTTTAAAAGCTGTCTTGCAATGATGTATTTTTTGTTAGATTCCAAAAGATCACAATACGTTATAATTTTTAAAGAAAAATCAATGGTCTTGTCAAGAATAACATTTTGTTTTACCGGTTCCATCCAATTGTTACATTGATTATTTGTTTCATTAAATTTTTGTTCTAAACGTTCGCTGTTCAATGCGTTTTTCGAACTTTTCTCCTTTGAAAATTCGTTGTACAAATATTCCTGGAGTGTGGATGAAATTAGGATCTAATTCGCCTGCTGGAACTAACTCTTCTACTTCTGCAATGGTAATTTTTCCGGCCATTGCCATCATTGGATTAAAATTTCGTGCGGTTGCTTTGAAAACTAAATTCCCTTCTGTATCGCCTTTCCAGGCTTTCACAATTGCAAAATCTGCTGTTAACGCTTCTTCTAAAATATGTGGTTTTCCATTAAAAACACGCATTTCTTTTCCTTCTGCCACTTCCGTTCCGTATCCAGCTGGCGTAAAAAAAGCAGGTATTCCGGCGCCTCCAGCTCGGCAGCGCTCGGCTAAACTTCCTTGAGGAATAAGATCTACGATCAACTCACCGGAAAGCATTTGTCGCTCAAATTCAGCATTTTCGCCAACATAGGAGCTAATCATTTTCTTGATTTGTTTTTTGTGCAGCAGTAAACCCAAGCCAAAATCATCCACACCAGCGTTGTTTGAAATACACGTTAAGCCTTTCACTTCCGTTTTAACCAAATGAGCAATTGAGTTTTCTGGAATTCCACACAAGCCAAATCCACCGAGCATGAGTGTCATACCATCTTCGATTCCGCGCAATGCTTCCTCCACATTTTTTACAACTTTATTCATAGCAACTATTTTCTTTCGTTAAAGAATGGGGCGGCGTGAAAACAACTTTCCATTCTAAACTATTTTTTCACTTAAATTCCGAATGGATTATCATCTTCAACCGGAACGATAGATCCTTCACCGGCGCAAGAAAATGCATTAGGATCGTACGATGCAGGAACTGCAAAATCGGTAGTTGACAAAGCCACAACGGGATCTTTATATGCTTTCTGCATGTAATAACCATAAATTGGTAACGCCATTCGCGCACCTTGTCCCCACGTCATAGAATTAAATCTAACGGAAGGATCTTCTGCTCCAACCCAAACTCCTGTTACCAAATCTGGTGTCAAACCAACAAACCAACCGTCTGAATTTTTTTGCGTTGTTCCCGTTTTTCCTGCTGTTGGAGCTAATACATTT
>CAIYXD010000187.1 GCA_903930085.1 uncultured Flavobacteriia bacterium | reverse complement strand
CTGCATATTCACAAACATAAAGTTGATTCCATCTTACGTCGCCATCCATGGATTTTTTCCGGAGCAATTCAAAGTAACACAGATGAATTGAAGGATGGAGAAACCGTTACGGTAGAAGACCACAAAGGGAATTTCCTTGCGCGCGGACATTTTCAGCATGCAACTATTGCGGTGCGAGTTTTATCCTTTGAAGACACGGAAATTGATGAATCCTTTTTTATAAATGCAATAGAAAATGCCGTTCAATTGCGAAAAAACTTAAATTTATTAACGGAAACAAATACTATTTGTCGCTTGGTACATGGCGAAGGAGATTCACTTCCCGGATTAATCGTTGATTTCTACCAAGGAGTTGCAGTTGTTCAATGCCATAGTATTGGTATGTTTACTTCCATTCCAGCAATTGTAGAAGGATTGAAAAAGGCATTTGGAGCGGGATTAACGGCAATTTATTCCAAATCCTCTGATACCTTGCCAAATCGTGCTGAAGTAGTCGACGAATACGTGTATGGAACGTGTGAAACACCGCATTTGGCGCTAGAACATGGCGTCAAATTGCATATTGATTGGGTTACAGGACAAAAAACCGGTTTTTTCATTGATCAACGTGAAAACAGAAACCTTTTGGGGAAATATTCCAATGGAAAAAAAGTATTGAACACCTTCTGTTATTCCGGTGGCTTCAGTTTACTTGCAATAAAAAATGGCGCTACTCTAGTGCATTCTTTGGATAGTTCAAAAAAAGCAATTCAGTTAACAGAGGAAAATGTCACTTTGAATGATTTTCAGGAAAAGCATGGGTCAATCGTTGCCGACGCCATGGAATACATGAAAGATTTGCCGGAAGATTACGATATCATTGTGTTGGATCCGCCTGCTTTTGCAAAACACCGTGAAAAGCGCCACAAGGCAATCCAAGGTTACAAGCGATTAAATGCCCATGCAATTCGTCAGATAAAACCTGGAGGATTAATTTTTACATTTTCCTGTTCTCAAGTTGTTGATAAATCGATGTTCACCAATACCATTATTGCAGCAGCGATTGAGGCGGGAAGAAATGTTCGAATCATTGAACAATTACACCAGCCCGCAGATCATCCAATCAATGCATTTCACCCGGAAGGCGAATATTTGAAAGGATTAGTAATTCAAGTAGATTAGTAATTGAAAAATACAAAAGTTCATTAGTGCCAAATCTCATCTATTAACCATGCTCGATTTAAAATACAAAACAATTTTGCGTGTTGCTGTTCCTTTGATGGTTTCCAGTTTCATTCAATCGATTGTATTGATAACGGACGCATCTTTTATCAGCAGATACAGCACTTTAGCATTTGACGCGGTTGGAAATGGCGGATTAATTTATGTAACCATGTACATGGCGCTTGCTGGAATGGGTGACGGCGCACAAATAATTATTGCACGAAGAATTGGGCAAGAAAACACCAACGCGATAGGACGAATATTTGGCACATCTATTCTTACACATTTTATAATTGCTTTTTTCCTATTTGCCATTTTACAGTTTTTAATGCCTCAATTTTTGAATTTTTATTCCAGAAATCAGGAGTTGAGTGGCTTGCAGGGAGATTATATCCAAATTAGAAGTTTCGCACTGTTTTTTGCAATGATTACCTTATCTATTCAAGCATTTTTTCTGGCAAACGGAAAAACCTGGGTTGTTTTAATCGCTGCGCTAATTACTGCAGGAACAAATGTTGTACTGGATTACGTGTTGATTTTCGGTAAAGCAGGATTCCCGGAAATGGGATTAAAAGGTGCGGCTTGGGCATCCACAATTGCAGATGGCGCAGGAATGCTATTTTTAGCATTCTTTTTAGTTTTCTCAAAAGAACGGAAAGAATACAAGCTCTTCTCCCATTTTTCAGTCAATTTCCCTTCGATGAAGGAATTATTTAAAATTGGAAGTCCATTGATGTTTCAAGGGTTCATTGCATTGGCGACTTGGACAATTTTTTTCACGTGGATTGAGCAGATTGGAACGTTTGAATTAACTGTTTCACAAAACATACGTTCGATTTACTTTTTGGCATTTGTTCCAATTTGGGGTTTCGCAGGGACAACCAAAACATACATTTCACAATACATTGGTAAAGGAGATTTACATTCCCTAAAGCAGATTCAGCGAAGAATCCAGTTTTTAACCATCGTTTTCCTCCTGTTTTTTTTCCACGGCGCATTTCTGTATCCTGAACAATTAGTAGGTTTTATAAATCCACAGGAAGAATATATTGAAAAGAGTGCCGACATCATGCGCTTTATTTCTACTTCCATTTTTATGTTTGGCTTGTTCAGTGTATACTTTCAAACTATCAACGGAAGTGGCAATACGATGGTAACGTTTTCGATTGAGGTAATTTGTGTCGGTATTTACATTATCGCTGCGTATTTATTGATAAAAGTATTTCACGTAGATCTTTTTTGGATTTGGTCGGTGGAATACATTTATTTTGGATGCATGGGATTATTGTCTATTTTGTATTTGCGTTATTTCAACTGGAAGAAAAAAGAAGTCTAATGGAAAAGAATACGGTAGCTACAGCAAAAAAAGAGTTTAGAATAGTTTTCATGGGAACGCCGGATTTTGCCGTTCGAATTCTGGATGAGTTGATTCAAAAGGAATTTTCACTGGTTGGTGTAATTACAGCTCCGGATAAACCAGCAGGACGCGGACAACAATTGAATGAAAGTGCTGTCAAAAAATATGCAGTAGAGAAAAATCTACCCGTTCTGCAACCAACAAATTTAAAGGACGAAAAATTCCTAGAACAACTTAGAGTGCTGCAAGCAGATTTATTTGTTGTAGTAGCTTTTAGAATGCTTCCTGAAATCGTTTGGTCGATGCCGCCGCGGGGAACAATAAACTTGCACGCATCCCTTTTACCGAATTACCGCGGTGCTGCGCCAATAAATTGGGCAATATTAAATGGTGAAACGGAAACCGGTGTTACCACGTTTTTCATAGAAAAAGAAATCGATACCGGAAAAGTGATTGACCGATCAAGCCTAAGCATTGGTGAAAATGAAACTGTTGGTGAGTTGCACGATCGGTTAATGGAACTCGGAGCAAAGGTTTGTGCAACTACGATTCAAAAAATACTGGAAGGAAAGGTTAGCGGAATCGATCAATTGGAACTTTTGGAAGGCGAAGAAAAGAGTGCACCAAAACTTTTCAAAGAAACGTGCGAAATCAAATGGAATCAACCTGCAAATATGGTTCACAATTTTATCCGAGGACTTTCTCCCTATCCTGCAGCTTGGTGTATTTTGGAAAACGCGTTAAAAGGAGAGAAAAAAACCTTCAAGCTATTTTATTCTGAGAAAACGGATCGGCCAGTTAACAATAGCACAGAAATATTGCAGGACAAAGAAGGAATCTATTTTCCGTGCACGGATTTTTATCTTAGAATTACGGAATTGCAGATGGAAGGGAAACGAAAAATGCATTTCAAGGACTTTTTAGCCGGAAACAAGGTGTCGGATTGGACCTTAATCCGCTAGAATAACAGCGATAAAACTAGAGTATTTATCGAAATCCTTTGTAAAAACGGGCGTTTAAGGCCATGTTATCAACAAATAACTACTTTTTTCAACAAAAACATACTTTTTTTTGGTAAAATACTTGCGTAGCTTGAGGAATCCGATATATTTGCTTCGAATATTAATTACAAACATTCAAAAACCCAAACTATGAACAAAGCAGAATTAATTGATGCTATTGCATCAGAAGCAGGATTATCAAAAGCAGATGCGAAAAAAGCATTAGATGGATTTGTTGCTGCAACAGCTAACGCGTTGAAAGCAGGAGACAGAATCTCTTTAGTTGGATTCGGATCTTTCTCAGTTTCTAACAGAGCTGCAAGAACAGGACGTAACCCACAAACTGGAAAAGAAATTAAAATCGCTGCTAAAAACGTTGTACGTTTCAAAGCTGGTGCTGAACTTTCTGGAAAAGTTAATTAATCCTTTCTTTCAAGAAATTAAAAGGGGAATCTAAAGGTTCTCCTTTTTTTTGTGCTTAACTTTTTTTTTGGTAGAATTGAACAATTTGGATATCGGCTGACAACAGAGGGATTTGGAATTTAGGATTTGGAATTATCTACTTATAGTCGATGCTGCCTGCGGCGGTTGGGATAATCCAATGAAATAAAAAAAGGCTAACCAAAATGGAAAGCCTTTTACATGTAGCGAGAGAGAGATTTGAACTCTCGACCTCAGGGTTATGAAGGCGGGAAATATAAGTTTAAAGTATTGATTTGCAATACTTTAAGAAATGTAAAAAGTGACTTTTTGGGCGAAAATAAGACAAAAGTGGACTCCAAAGTGGACTCCAAAATTTGGACTGAAAATAGGTGAAATTGAAGGTCATTTTTAAGAAGAGAAAATTGCAAATAAAGTGCTTTTTGTCAGGAGCAAAATTGGCAAAGTAAACTTTTATTTTAGGATAACAACGAAACAAGTTTT
>CAIYXD010000186.1 GCA_903930085.1 uncultured Flavobacteriia bacterium | reverse complement strand
ATTAATCCGGGAGTTTATTCCTTCAAATCTATTGCTTCGGGCTTCAATGATTTTATTTACAATGAAATTACGGTAACGAATTCGCGAACGGTAGAACTAAATTTTGCTTTGGAACAAATCATAGTCGATCAAAAAGAAGTCATTGTAAAAGCTACGACTTTTGCGAAAAGGATTGAATCCCCTGTTTCTTTAAGAACGCTAAATTCAACGGAAATTGAACGACTACCGGGTGCAGGAAGAGATGTAAGTAAAGTTCTACAAGCTTTGCCTGGTGTTGCTTCACGTGCAACTTTCCGTAACGATATTATTATTCGTGGTGGCGCGCCTGGCGAAAATAAATTTTATTTAGACGGAATCGAAGTGCCGAATATTAATCACTTTGCAACACAGGGAAGCAGTGGCGGACCGGTTGGATTATTGAACGTTAATTTTATTCGGGAAGTCGAATTCTATGCTGGTGCCTTTCCATCCAATCGTGCAAATGGCTTGAGTTCCGTTATTTCCTTCAAGCAAAAAGATGGAAATCCGGATGCTTTGATTACGAATTTCGCATTGGGTTCTAGCGATGCGGCCTTAACATTTGACGGTCCTTTGGGTAAAAAAGCAGATTTCATTTTCTCCGCAAGACGCTCTTACCTTCAATTTTTGTTTGCAGCATTAAAATTACCTTTTTTACCAACCTACAATGATTCACAGTTTAAAGTGAATTTGAAAGTCAACCAAAAAAATAAAGTTACCATTCTTGGATTAGGTGCTTTGGACGATTTCAAATTGAATAGCGGCGTAAACGATAACATAACCGATGCTGCAACGCGCGAATACAATGAATTTATTCTGGGAAATATCCCAACCCAAGATCAGTGGAATTATACGATTGGTGTAAATTGGTTGCATTATTCCAAAAACTCCTATCAAACCTTTATCGCAAGTCGCAACATGCTGAAGAATATTGCTACGCGTTATGCCGGAAATGTAGTTTCCGAAGCGAATAAAATATTGGATTATTCTTCCTTCGAGGCAGAAAATAAATTTCGTTTCGAACATTTGTACACGAAAAAAGGGTGGAAATTTTTGACAGGATTTGGTTACGAATATGCGCGCTACAACAATGCCACTTTCAACCGGATTTCTGTTCAGGGAGTTCCAGTGGTTGTGGATTTTGAATCCGATTTATTTTTAAGCAAAGGATCTTTGTTTAGCCAATTATCCAAGGGATTTTTATCGGATCGGTTAAATCTTTCCGTTGGTTTGAGAACAGATGTTACAAATTATACTTCTAGTATGATGAATCCGCTAGATCAACTTTCTCCGATGCTTTCTGCGAGTTACCGATTAACGGAAAAATGGTCGGTAAATGGAAATATTGCTCGTTTCCACCAATTGCCATCGTATACAATTTTAGGGTATAGAAATAGTTTAGGCGAATTGGTAAACAAGAAAAACGATATTCAATATATTCGTGCAGACCATTATGTTTTGGGAACGGAATACTTAACAGATTTTAATTCCCGTTTCACCGTTGAAGGTT
>CAIYXD010000185.1 GCA_903930085.1 uncultured Flavobacteriia bacterium | reverse complement strand
TTCACAAAAGATTCGGGGATTGAACTATGGTATCAATGGAAATTTCATGCTTTCACATTCCAACATGGCGCTCGCGTGGCTGAACGATTCCAGTGGTTTGTACCGCGCTTATCCAGGAGCAGTATTTTTGCAGGATCAATTTATCTTCAACCTCGATCCATTTGTGAATTATTTCACACGGGACAAAGCAAAACACAGTTTACGAGCAAGAATTCTGCATGTAGATAATGAAATGACGGCCAATCAATCCAATCGTGCAACAACGCTTTATGCCGATTACATGTTTCAAAAAACTTTTCTGAAATTAAAAGGTATTGATTTTATTGGCGGCGCAACTGGAACGCATACCGATTCGTATTCTATGATTTATGTCGGATCGGGCAATCCAAACAACAAATTAGTGAATATTTCCATGTATTCTCAATTGGAAAGTAAGCTCAATAGCATTTGGAATCTTTCTGTAGGAGGAAGATTGGAATATTTTCAGTTGAACGATACGGTTACGGCGTTTAAACCAATATTTAGAGCAGGAACAAGCATTCGGATTCTTCAGGAAACGTATTTGCGCGCGTCGTATGGACAAGGTTACCGCTTTCCAACCATTACCGAGCGATTTATTAAAACGGGAGTCGGAAATTTTGGTGTTTTCCCAAATCCCGATTTGAAACCGGAAAGCAGCTGGAATGCAGAGATTGCCATCAAGCAAGGATTGAAATTTGGGAACATTTATGGTTGTTTGGATGTGGCTGGATTCTGGCAGGAATACCAAAACACCATTGAATACATGTTTGGCGTTTGGAAAGAAATTACGTCGGTTGAAACCTTAGGTTCCAGTGCAGGTTTCAAATTTTTGAATACAGGAGAATCGCGCGTTGTAGGATTAGATATTTCGTTTACCGGAAAAGCTGCACTCAGTAAAAAGGTGGATCTTACCTTTATGTCCGGTTATAACTATATTGTTCCGAAGACGTTAACACCAGATTATGTGTATGCTACAGATTCGACGAATCGGGTGTTTAGTTACAATAAAACATCTTTAGATTCCTCGCAGGGAATTTTGAAATACCGTTTTTTACACAATGTAAAAGCAGACTTTGAATTTGTACTAAACAAAAAAATCGGCATTGGCGGCAGCGCAAAATACTTCAGTAAAATCATCAACATGGACGCGATTGTAAAGGATTTTGAAGATTTAACGAACGATGTGGATATTTTACAGAATTTGCGGTACATGGATTATTACCAAGCGCACCGTTTTGGAAATTGGATCTTTGACGCACGTTTTTCCTACCAGCTCAGTGAGCAGCACAAACTCGCGTTGATTGGCACAAATATCTTGAATCGAAGTTATTCCCTTCGTCCCCTGAAAATTGAAGCGCCGCGTGCTATTATGGTTCAGTATACCTGGAAATTGGAAGGTAAAAGCAAACAAAAGCCGTATGATGTTTATCTTTAAAAAAATTAGATTAAAAGCGTAATTTTTGTTTGATTTTTATTGAAAATGAGGAGTTTAAGCATATAAAATTGCAGTTTCATTTTTCCACGCAATTAGAATTTAGAAGAAAGTATTCGAAAAAACAACAAACTATTTAAATAGTGACTAATATTTATTTTCAACCTTAAAGAATGAGGGTTATACAATTAGGATATCCAATGGTATCCGGACTGTGCAATTGTTACATGATTTGACAACCTATCCATTGCGGTGAAAAAATAAATTAATTACCGCATATTTGCGGTAATTAATCAGTATATTTACCGCACAATAGTTTCTAGGCAATGGCAAAATACATTTACGAATACAAAAACTGGACAGACTTCTCGTGGCAAGACAAAGTCATAAATGTCTTATTTGGTGAGGTGCGCCTTATGCAAGGTAAAATAATAGGACAAATGAATGCTTTGGGTTTTTCTGCTAAAGAAGAAGCCACGCTAAACGCCTTGACTTTAGACGTAGTGAAATCATCAGAAATAGAAGGAGAATCACTCAATTTTGACCAAGTACGTTCGTCCATTGCAAGGCGTTTGGGCATAAACACTGCTGGACTAATACCGAGCAACCGCAACATTGAAGGCGTTGTAGAAATGATGCTAGATGCTACCCAACGATACACCTTACCTTTAACCGAAAAACGTTTGTTTGGTTGGCACGCAGCACTTTTTCCTACAGGTTACAGCGGACCATACTTAATAGAAGTAGGACAGTAT
>CAIYXD010000184.1 GCA_903930085.1 uncultured Flavobacteriia bacterium | reverse complement strand
TACTCGAAAAGAGTGAACGCTCTGGCGCACAAACGTCAAGCGCTTTTCGGTATCGGTTCCGCCTCTAAATTTTCTTCTTCCTCACTTTGCCAATCGAGCCCCCGATTCTACGAAGCCTTTAAGTCTTTTCTTAAAGTTTCAATTTTTTGAGCGTGGAAAGGGCCTATCTATAGAACTAAGACACTATCGCTGACTATCTGCCATGAACCTAGAATTTATAAGGTTTTCTAGAAAATTATAAAGTTTTTATCGGACACAAGTGATTCTGTTATTAAATTTATATTTACGAATAAATAATGTGCTTTTATTTTTAAATCTTTAATAGGTTTACCGTGAGCATGTAACTTTTCGGCACCTTGCAAGTCTAACTTTTGAACCGGCAAATAAATGACTTCAAAAGAATATAATTTAGCAGTTGATAACTACTCGGATAATATCTACCGATTTGCGCTAAAGCATCTTAAAAATGAGATGAGTGCAAAAGATATCGTGCAAGAAACATTCACTAAAGTTTGGGGAAAACACCAGGAAGTTGCCTTCGAAAAAGTAAAATCCTATTTGTTTACGACTGCTTATCATGCAATTGTGGATTGGGTAAACAAAGAAAAGCGAAATGGTGACTTTGAAAAAATTGCGGAAATAGGTTCGGCAGAATTTGCAGTTTCCTTCGATATAAAAGAAATTTTAAATGAAGCGTTGGATCGTTTGCCTGAAATTCAAAAAACAGTGGTGCTTTTGAGAGATTATGAAGGATACAATTATCTGGAAATTGCTGAAATCACCTCTCTAAATGAATCCCAAGTAAAAGTGTATATCTTTAGAGCTCGTCAGGCCTTGAAAGAATACATCCGAAAAATTGAAATAGTACTATAAATTAGTTTGTGTTTAATATGTCTAAAATTAATCTGTCAAATTACGAAGCGTTTTACCTTGATTTCTTGGAAGGAAACCTAGGGGAAGATGACACCGTTTTATTGCACAATTTTCTGGAAAGCCATCCACAATTGCAGGTCGAAAAGGAGAAATTCGTTTCCATCCATCCTAGTAATTCCACTTTGGAACAATCCTTTAAATCCCATTTGAAGGCAATTTCATTTAACGAGACGAAGATCACATCTGAAAACGCAGAACAATTTCTTATTGCCGCTGTGGAAGGTTTGCTTTCTGAAAGAAAAGAGAAGGCGTTACGTCAATTTATTTCAGCAAATCCGAGCTGGATGGCGGAGCAAAAAAAGTATAGCAACACAAAATTATCCGCAGATTTAAAAATTGTGTTCAACCCTAAAAATTCACTAAAACAAAACAGAAAAACAATCTATTTACCCCTACTTTTGGCTGGAGTCGCAGCAAGTATTGCAGGGCTATTTTTTCTGCTCAACACCACTAAAACTTTACTTGAAACCGATGGAGAAGCTGTCGTTTCTGAAACAATTGTATCCGATAGTTTAGCTGCAAAAGAACCAAAAGAAAAGCGTTTTGCACCGCATCAATTAAAACCGAAAACGTATGAATTGACGCAAACGAATACCCCAAAAACGCAAGCGCCCAAAAAACAAACTTTTATACAAGCTATTGATTCCTCTAATACGGTTAAACCGAATTCTGAGATAAAAAATGAAATTGAACGCAATTCGACTTTCCTGTCCGACAAAGGGAACGAAAAGGATAACGGAAATGTTACGCAGACAATTTTAATCGCAAAGCAATCAAAAGAAAACCAAGACAAAAACTACGTTTCCCTGGCTTTCAATGACATGTCGAATCCAATTCAACCAATTACCTCTCGTTTGGGAACGGCAATTAAAAAAGAAATTGACTTCCGAACAGCAAAACCATCCAAACATACATCCGGTGGCTTCTACCTTAAAATAGGGAAATTGGAAGTTTCCCATCAAAAGCATTAAAGGAAAAACTTTTTTAACGCATTGTTGAAGCTTGGTATAATTTCAGTTCATCCCAAGTGGCTTTATTTCCCAATCGTTCCTTCAAAGGTGAAAGCGATGTCCCTTCATAATCGCCAAAGAAATCGGCCAATTCTGAAATCCGCTGATCATCCATTACTTCGTTCAACTCCATCTTTTCCGCCTTGATTAATTGCACAAAATGACTGATAACCGTTTGCGAAGAAATTTGTCTAATGCGCTTAATCTCCTCTAAGGAATTTCCAATTCTAAAAAGTTCCAGTGTTTGTTCGTAGGTACTTTTCTTCTCTTTTTTCTCTTTGATTTCGCTGCTTTTTTTACGAATTGAAATATAATCAATTTCCTCATCTTCAACATCTAACAAAGAAGGGGTTTGTCGCAAGTCCTGTTTTAATGCAGCAATTTTCGAAAGTTTATAATTCTTTATTTCGTCGTTCCAAACTACTTCTTTTGTTATTGGTCGACCGGCTAAAACTGCTTCAATAAGTAAGCGAGCCTTTTTTATTTTAAGAATGGCTGCAGTCAATAATTCGTCAAGTTCCTCTAGCTCTTCTGCATATTGTTTCGTCTTTTTTACGCGACTCAGCTCTGCTATTTTCTTTAAATTGGAGGATAAAACGCCATCCAGTGTTTTGAAAAAGTAGGTGTAGGCCGCCTGCATGCGTTCGTGCACAAATTCCAGATCTACTCTTTCTGTTCTAAAAATAGTCTCCAATTGGTTTCTGAATTTTTTCGCTGGATCCATGCTGGATTGAATAACTTGTGTTTGCAAGGTTACCCACGATTTATTTTTGCCTTTTTCACTTTTTAAGCCAGCCATCTGGTAACTCGCGGCATGAATTCCCCATTTAGAATTTAAATCGAACCAGTCAAAAGCCGCTGAAATTGTTTCCAATAAAAATTTCTTCGTTCCAAATTCCAATTGCACTTCAAGGGTTTTTTCATTGGCTTTATTTTCGGAGTAAGCTACAACTTGCTGGTCGTTGGACAAGCCATTCATGCGCATTGGACTCAATAAGACAAGTCCGTCCATCGATCTCAAACGCGACAAAGCAACATACGCCTGTCCGGGAGCAAAAACATCTGAAACATCCAAAACTGCTTTTTCAAATGTCAATCCCTGACTTTTATGCACCGTAATTGCCCAAGCTAGTTTAAGCGGATAATGTACGAAAGTTCCCATTACTTCCTCCACAATCTCGCCAGTTTTATCGTTCAACTTATACTTGATGTTTGTCCATTCGTATTTTTCCACAACAATTCTTCTTTTCTCGTCGGGAAAATAAACACTAATTTCTTCGGTACTCAG
>CAIYXD010000183.1 GCA_903930085.1 uncultured Flavobacteriia bacterium | reverse complement strand
TAGCTACGCCGCAATTGACTGGGAACGAATTGGCAATAGCAACTCGAAAATATGCAGAAGATCTTGCTGCATATGACCTTGCGTTTAGCGAAATCGTGCGGGAGGAGGAACGCTTGAAATTAGAGTCTGGTGTGCTCAGTAAATTTGAAATCAATGCATTTGGTATTTACAATATCGATAAATTAAAGGATACGGAAATTCTCGCACAGGTAGAAATGCAGTTTGATTTTGAAAAGGAACTTATTCCGGAACTCAATAAGGTAATGTTATATGTGATTATGGAAAAAGAACGCACCGTTTTGAATTTTAATGCTTTCGATTGGGATAAAATTCCACTTCTGAATGCAGACTGTGCTTTGGTCGCAGTGCTGCCATCCGGAAAAGTCGCTTACGTTTCGAAGGAGAATTTTAAAGCTGTTCTAGAAGCAAATCCCCTTAGTTCTATTCGTGAAAACAAACTTTTCTTTAAAACGGAAAAATTGGATTACGATGAAGTGGAAGACCTTATTGCACGAATTTTAGCGCCTTCCAGATTCGTTTGAGAAAGGTAGATTTAGGTACTGAAAAAATCCTTGAAGTTTAGTAAAAATAGACGCAGGGATTTTTTTTTGATTCGCCTGTTATATTTCTCTTCGATTGCCGTATTAATAGAAACAAGCATTTACTAATCGAAAAAAATACATATGGATAGACAATTACTTTTTTTTATTTACCGCTTAAACTTTGGGACGTATGGGAAAAGTAATGCTATTCATTTTTGGAATTCTTGTTTCAGGACATGCAATTTCAGCAAAAGACGCTAATTGGAAGTCTTCAAAATCTATGTTGAAATTTGTTTTTGTGCCTGCAAAAAAATCAGAAAATGTAGAATTAATTCGTCTCTACCAAGACAAAACTTTTGAACATCTGGTTTATGTTCCTGAGAAAGCACAATTAAAAGGCATTTCTGAAAGTTCGAAGGAACATAAAAGCAGTGTGCAAAGAAATTGTGGCAACTATACTTTAATCAATGGTATGTTGAAATTTTCCGGCACAACAAAAGAGTTTGAGTCTGAATTATATGGTAAACAGCTCGCATTTGCCGACAATAAAATCTATGGAAGCAAGTTCCAAAGTATCTTTCAAAAGAAGGATTTCCTGTTGAAAACAGCTAGTAAATCCAAGTTCAGCATGCCATTTTATTTAGATCCGTATTCCAATTTGGTTGTAACCAATGCGGAAGCTTCGGAGCGTTTGGATGTGGCTGATTTGGTGCAATTTCTTACGAAAAAAGCTAAAAGTGAAGAGTCTAAATTCCAAATAATTAAAGAATATATAACCAAAGTAGTGCGATTTTCAGAAAATGAGGAATTGCCATTTTCAAGCAATGAAACGACAAATGTACCCTATGTTTTAGCAGGGAAAGCGGAAAATAGTTCAGGACGAGAATTCGCAAATACGCTCCAAAAAATGGGAGAAATAGCTGGTTTAAACATTCAAACAATTTATGGTTGGAGAAAAAAGCAAAAAGGTTTTCAGCTTCAAAAAAATGCGCATGCGTGGAATGAATGGACAATTGGTGGCAATCGCTACTTGTATGATTTAGCGCTCGGTGAGAAGTGGGAG
>CAIYXD010000182.1 GCA_903930085.1 uncultured Flavobacteriia bacterium | reverse complement strand
TAAATCGGTTAATGCCTCGGTTATTTCTTTGTATTTAAATTCAAAACCAGCTTCTACTAATCGTTCCGGCAGCACCCAACGACTTTTTAAAATCATTTCTGGTTCGGTTCGTATAAAAAATGCGCCAAACTCCAAAAGTCTTTTTGATAAAGGAATTCCAATTGGAACGCGCATCAAAGAGCGCAACTCTCGCATAAACACATCATTTCTTATTGGATTTGGCGCAGAACAATTATAGATTTTAGCAGGATTTTCTAGGTGTTGCAAAAAATGGATACTTTCATAAAGATCTTCAATATGTATCCAACTTACCATTTGATTTCCAGCACCTTGTTTCCCGCCAAATCCAAATTTTGTTAAGGCCTTTAGCGGAACAAGCGCACCGCCTTTACCTAAAACTATTGCAATACGAAGCGCAATTTGTTTGGTATGTGCCAGTTCCTTTGAAAAAAAAGCATTTTCCCAGCTTTCTGCAACATGAACAGAAAAACCTGAACCAATTTCCCCCTCATTTTCCGTCATCGGTCGGTCTTTCGAATGGCGGTAAATCGTTGCAGTACTGGAGTTAAACCACATTTTTGGAGGAATAGAGCACGCTGCAACAAGTTTGTGTAAGTGCAACGTGCTTTCCGTCCTTGAGGTTAAAATCTTCCATTTGTTTTTATAATTATAACGACAATCCACAGATTTACCGGTGAAGTTTAATAGCAGTTCTGCACCGGAAATTGCTTCTATAACTTTTTCAGTTTCTTTCCAATTTAGGTGTTTTTTGGACCTTGAAATGATTTGAACGGAATATCCTTTCTCGGCGAAACGTTCAGCTAGATAAGAACCTATAAATCCTGTTCCTCCTGCGATTACTACTTTTTTTGTTTCCATTTTAGTTGGCATTTAGAAGTTGTTTTTTAATTTCTTGTAAATCAATTACAGATATAATCAAGTAAAAAAGTGCAAGAAAAGGCCCCAGAAATAATAGAATGACTAAATAAAGAAATAGCGGCATAAATTCTAGTTGTGGTATAGATTGAAGTAGGATGCAAATTACTAAACCAATAACTGCAGTTAAAATAAGTTTGGCATAAACGACAGTATTTCCGTTTCTCTTTTTTCTGATCAGATAATGCAGCGTAAAACTTAGCAACTGATATCCTCCAAGCACGAAGTAAAAAAGCATAAAGGTGTATCCCTGCTCAGATGTTACGATGGCGAAAAAGGTGAGGATAAGAATGGAAACTTGAATCGAAATGTCGATTTGAAGTAGTTTTTTTGTTTTTAATTGTTTCATAGTTTCTGAAATATTTGAAAGTTATTAGTAAAAAAAATTATTTCATTAATTTAAGTAGGATTGCGTAAAACCAATTCTCATCGGTTTTGCTAAATTTCTCAAGAAATCCATCTATTGTTGTAGAAAATTCTTGAATGTCTTTTGTTACTTTGGTAAATTCTTTCGCTTCTGGGCTATTATCCAATTTTTCACTAGAAAGTTCTTTAAGCAAGTTGATGACAGGTTCGATTTCTCTTTTTCTACGCTCGCGGGCAATGCATCGCCCAACTTTATTGATGTCTTTTTCTGCACGAAAAAATTCCATACGCTCTCCGATTTTATATTCTCGGTAAACCAAACCCCAATCGATAAGTGCGCGAACATTCATATTCGTGTTTCCTCTTGAAATAAGTAGTTTTTCCATTATTTCTTCAGCCGAAAGAGAGTTCGTAGAAATTAATAGCAATGCATGTATTTGCGCCATCGTTTTGTTGATGCCCCAGTTCGTGCCGAGTTGTGCCCAGTTTTGAATGAATTTATCCGATGCTTCTTTTAATTCCATAGGTCAAATGTAGTATAAATTTCTAAACTTTCAAATAATAATGAAAGTTTATTTCCAGAATCCCATTCGCCGCAGGCAGCATCGACCGAAAGGAGATAATCCCAAATTCATTCGTATCTTTAGCCCAAATAAAAACAGCATGGGAAAAATTTTAATTATCGACGACGAAAGAGCAATCCGAAGAGCAATGCGTGAAATTCTAGAATTTGAGGAGTTCACAGTTGAAGAAGCGGAAAACGGAAAAGAAGGTTTGGAGAAAGCGCTAGCTGTATCGTTCGATATTATTTTTTGCGATATCAAAATGCCTATGATGGATGGGATGGAAGTACTGGATGAATTACTGAAATCAAAAGTGGAAACGCCTGTTATTATGATTAGTGGACATGGAAACATCGACACAGCGGTGCAAGCGATCAAAAAAGGTGCTTTTGATTTTATTGAAAAACCATTGGATTTGAACCGTATTTTG
>CAIYXD010000181.1 GCA_903930085.1 uncultured Flavobacteriia bacterium | reverse complement strand
GACGGATTCCTCGTACGTTGCCTAAAGGAATGACAATTTTTACCCTGAGGTTGTCGAAGGGATATTGGCGCAGCGATTTGATAATTTTTACACTGTGCCTAGTATTAGCGAAGTCAAATATCTTAGCTTTACTGAACTTGTTTCAGTAAAGCGGTCGGTTTTTTAAATGTATTCTAATGACTACTGTAAAGAAAATTGATTCTGCAAAAAGAAATAAATACTTCATCCTCTTTAAGGAGAGGCTTTTTAATAAGAGTTATAACCAAAATAGCATATTATTTGTGTAAAGGGTTAAAAATTATAAAGTCAGTTCAAAATACGACAAAAGTATGGGAGAAGATTTAAACAGCGTTGGTTTTCCTATTGGTGATGTTTAGAAAGGTAAATTGACTTTAGTGTTTATTTCAGAAAAAATTGCAGTAGCCATGTTGAAAATATTGTTTTCCTTTGAAAGATCTAAACGTTAAAATGACAAACAACGAATGGAAAGTATCTATAGTAATCATGAAATCCACCAAATGTAAATTATGAAAAAAACAATAGCAACTTTATTATTAACACTGTTATACAATTCTTTTTTGAATGCGCAAAGTATTGCGGGAAATTTAAATCAATTAGGCAATCAGCCCATCCAACTAGAAGGGTTCAGCGGATTGAAAACCTATCCAATTTCTTCGTCAACAATAGACGAAAAAGGCAATTTCAAATTGACCTATTCCACAGCAGACTATGGGATGGGGTACCTCATTTCAAATGACAGTAAACCGTTGTTTGTAATTCTAAGCGGAGAAAATATGGAAATAATTGGGGAGTCCTTGAACTTTATCGAAACGATTAACATAAAAAAAGGTCAAGAAAACCAATGGTTTGAGCAGTATGCAAAAGAACATCCTAAACGGGAACAAGTCCTGAGTGCCTGGGAATATTTAGAGAAAATATATACACAAGAGGCTTTGTTTGCAGGGAAAAATGCACCCAATAAAGCGATTCAACAAGAAAGAAAACGCATCAATGACGAGGATGCTACTTTTTTGAACAGTTTACCAAAAGAAAGCTACTGCCGTTGGTTTTTACCGATGCGCAAATTAGTAAGTTCCGTATCGGTTGTTGCGCAACATCGCACAGAGGAAATACCGGCCACCATTCAAGCTTTTAGAACAATTGATTATACCGACAAGCGCCTTTATAAGAGTGGTTTATTTAAAGATGCCATCGAAAGTCATTTTTGGTTACTTGAAAATAGCGGAAAACCTTTGGAATCCGTGTTTATAGAAATGCAACACTCAATTGATGCTATGATGGTCAATTTGGTCAAAGACGATACAAAACTCAATGAAGTAACAAATTATCTTTTTGATTTGTTAGAAAGACATAGTTTGTTTCCAGCATCTGAGTATCTGGCTTTAAAAGTGTTGAACCAAACAAGCTGCTCCATAGATGGCAATCTAGCCAGGCAACTAGAAAGTTACCGCGCCATGAAAAAAGGAAATATTGCCCCTGATATCGCATTTCAAGAACAGAGCTATGTAAATGGCGCAAAACAAAATCAGTTGAATAGACTTTCCCAAATACAAACACCTTATACCTTGGTGGTTTTTGGAGCAAGTTGGTGCCCAAAATGTACCGATGAATTACCGCCATTAATTCAACACTATTCAAAATGGAAAAATCTAGGCGTTGAGGTTGTGTATATTTCTTTAGACACCGATACCAATGCTTTTGAGCAAGCCGTGAAATCCTATCCGTTTTTCGTTTATTGCGATTATAAAAAATGGGAAAGTGTTCCCGTAAAGGATTATTATGTTTTTGGTACCCCTACATTTTATTTGCTAAATCAGCAACGAGAAATTATTCTTCGCCCAAATTCAATTGCGCAAATGGATGCTTGGGTAGATTGGAATTTGGTGCAAGGGAATAAATAGTATTCAATTACTTTAGCTGCTAATGGTAAGGTAATATGCGAAAAAAAATGCACAGCAAAGAACCCAAAACACCATAGTTTTAAAAACAATCTTATTTTCATTTTATCAGTAGTAGAGAATACTTTTCTAAACCAAGCCCAAAATAAATAACCCTCCCAACACAAACAGCAGCAAACCAACTGTTTTTTGGATTCCTTTCAAGGTGGTTTTGTGCAACAGTTCTTTTCCGAAATACGTTCCAATAAACGCAAACACAATTCCTACGAGAAGTAAGTGTTTCTCATTGGAAAGTGCAACGAAATCCAGTGTTTTAGCATAAATCCCAATCCGAGCGAAGTCTATCACCAACGCAATAACATTCGAAGTTCCTATAAATTGTTCTTTTGTTAATCCTGCTTTGGTTAAAAAAGCGGAACGAAAAGCGCCTTGGTGTCCGGAAATTCCTCCAAAAAAACCGCTCAAAGCACCACCAACGGAAAGGTATTTTTTTTGGATGGCAACCCCAGAAAATTTCTGACTCAAATCCACCCAAGCGAAAAAAACCATCAATGTTCCAATTACCATTTTCAAATAAGTCATTTCCAATTGTTTCGTTCCAATCGAATAGGTGTAAATTGTGCCGGAATTATTGATGAAACCCAGTAAACTACTGCCAATTACGGCACATACTAAAGCTGGAATTCCAAAGCGAAGTAAGGTCATAACGTGAATGTGTTTGTACACCAAGCCAAATTTGAAGAGGTTGTTCGAAACATGCACTATTGCTGTTGCTCCGATGGCAACTGGTAAAGGGAAAAATAAACTAAAGACGGGAAGCATTAGTGTGCCCAATCCAAATCCGGAAAAAAAAGTCAATCCGGCGCCGAGTAAAACGGTAAGTGCTACTAATACGTATTCCATATCTCTTTTTTAACAAAAAAACGGAAAATTCAACTAGCTTTTGATAGGATAAGGTTAATTTCATACTAAAATTCAAAATTATGATTGATTTTCGAAGCGATACAGTTACGAAACCTTCTGCTGAGATGCGGGAAGCAATGTTTGCGGCACCCGTTGGAGACGATGTTTTTAAGGAAGATCCAACCGTAAATGCCTTGCAGGAATTTGCAGCAGATTTTTTCGGTATGGAAGCCGCACTTTTTTGTTCTTCGGGAACACAAACCAATCAAATTGCAATCAACGTGCACGTGCAGCCCGGTGGTGAAGTAATTTGCCACGAGGAAAGTCATATTTACAAGTACGAAGGCGGTGGAATCGCTAAAAATTCTGGAGCTTCGGTTCGTTTACTCCAAGGAGATCGCGGAAGATTGACCAAAGATGCTATTTCTAAGTGGGTTAATAATCCGACGGATGTTCATTTTCCCTTGACACAGTTGGTGAGTATAGAAGATACCGCGAACCGTGGTGGCGGAGCAATTTATGATTTTGAAGAAATAAAGAAAATCCGAACGTTTTGCACGGAAAATAATTTTCCCTTGCATTTGGATGGTGCGCGTTTGATGAATGCCTTGGTGGAAACCAAAATCGATCCGAAGAAGTATGCTACGCAATTTGATTCGATTTCCTTGTGTTTATCCAAAGGACTTGGTGCTCCTGTTGGCTCTTTATTAATCGGTTCGAAGGAATTTATCACGAGAGCACACAGAGTAAGAAAGGTTTTTGGTGGTGGAATGCGACAAGCAGGAATTATTGCAGCTGGCGGTTTGTTTGCTTTGCAAAATAATGTCGAACGTTTGGCAGAAGATCACCGAAATGCAAAGTACCTTGAATCGGTGCTGTTGGATTTGAATTGGGTAAAAAATGTTGTTCCAGTGCAAACAAATATCGTAGTGATACATTTAAACGATGCAAGCAAACGCGATGCAATTATCCAACTTTTGAAGGATAAAGGAGTGTTTAGTATGGCATTTGGCGAAGGAATGGTGCGCATGGTAACGCACTTGGATATTTCAACGAAAGAAATAGATGAGACGAGTGAAATTCTTAAAAAAATAGCGGTTTAAGCGATGAAAAAGGCCTTTTTTGCAGGGATTATATTTCTTCTTGCCGCATGTGGAGAGAAGAAAAAAGAAGTTTTACGTGACATGAAAGATCTTACGCCAAAGTCTGAACGCGATTATACGCAACAAAGGAACGAAAAACTAGATACTATAGATTTTGGTTTTAACAGTGGTGTTGCGAACGAATTAGGATTAAATTTATCTGGAATAAAATTCAATAAAGTACCAATGTTTCCGGATCGGTTTTTGCCAAAAAGCACGAAAAAATTAATTCTGATGCAAGAAGTAGATTCGACACTTTTTTGCCAATGGTCATTTAAAGATTCGACAGAGACAAAAAATGCGTTTTACAATTGGCTGGATTGTTTTGATGAAAAATGTAAGTCCATCAAATTTGGACAAACAATAAATTTTCAGAAAAATAATTTTGTCATTTTAGTAAATGATACTTCTTTAACGTATATTTCAAGTAATAAAAAAATTCAGCAAGAAGATTGGTTGAAATTTTTTGAAAAAACGGAAGAAATAAAAAATTGGAAAATAGTAATTCATCAAAATTCAAAATCAAAGGCAACATGGTTTAGAGTTGTTGATGGTAAAAAAGAACCCTTAAATAATCAAAAATGAAATTAGTAAACAGAGGATACCTTACCATTCGACCGAATAAACCGTTTTGGGATTGGGCTAATGAATTTGAATCCGACATGGAATTTTCTGTGGACGATGATGTGGAACCAAATGTATATTTGATAACCGATGATTTTTTTGATATCGAACCAATCCTTGAGCAAAATTTCAAGAAGATCTTTAAAAATGAACTTTCTATGATAACCGATGAAGAATCTGCTTGGCCGCAGGAGCGAACAATGGAATCGTTTTTGGAATGGTTTGATTTGGAAATCGGTACAACCGTTTTTGATTTGGAGAAAAGCGATCTCAAAGTCGAGAAGATTGAATAATTCAAATGCGTTTAATAGAATTTAAACATTCTGAATAACAGATTGTTATAGATTTAAATGAATAAGTGAAAGATGAAATCAATAATTATAGTAACCGTCACACTTCTTGCAGTTGTGGCAATTTCCGCAGCATTTATGCGTAAAAGCATTCGCGATACAGAAACACAACCGTACGCGATTTTAAAAAAATACGATGCATTTGAAGTGCGTAAATACGATGCTGCGCTTTATACAAGTGTGAATTTAAACACGGACACCTACGACAAAACTTCTGGAACTGGTTTTCGAGTTTTGGCAGGATATATTTTCGGTGGAAATGAAGAAAATAAAAAAATCGCAATGACTTCTCCCGTTTCAATGGAAATTGACGATACCTCAAAAATGTCGTTTCTCGTTCCCGCAGGATTAAACATGGAAGACATGCCAAAACCAACAAACAAAGATATTTACTTTGAAAAGAAAGAAGCCAAAATTATGGCTGCGATTGAATTTGGAGGTTGGGCAGACGATGCAAAAATTGAATCCTACAAGAAAAAACTGGTGGGTGAATTACTGAAAAACAACATTCAGTTTGTTGGGAAATTTGCTTATTTGGGGTACAATCCACCTTTTGATTTAATCAACCGACGCAACGAAATTGTTGTGGAATTGGTGAATTATAAAAACTAGAAACTAAAAAGTAAAAACAATCAGCACCGTTCGATTAATTGCGCATTATAGTAATTTGCGTCGGTAGAAACATCGGTTGTTGCCCAAACAGGTAATTCAAATTCTTCCGCTTCGAAGCTTAATTCTATTTCCGCAAGGAGTAAACCTTTCAAATTACCATGAAAATCATCGATTTCCCAAAGGTGATCGCCAACCTTGATTTCATAGCGGTTTTTAAGAATTACTTTGTCTGCAAATTCAGATATGAGCTGTTCCGCTTCTTCCAACGGAATTTCATATTCAAACTCGCTTCTTGAAATTCCAGTTGTTTTCCCTTTTATCGTTAAAAAACCTTTATCGCCCTTGGTTCGAACACGAATGGTTTTTTCGGGAGATCGAAATAAATAGGCTTGAATAATTTTTTTTGGCTTCGGTTTTTCAACAAGATCCCAGGTTTTTTTATCCACTAAAAATTTACGTTCGATTTCCATTTTCTGATTTTTCGCCTTTTTTTCCGAATTCTTTCGAGAGAAATCAAATATACAGATTTATTCGCATTTCATTTTACCGGGTGACTTTTGAAGTTTTCTAATCCTGAAAAATAGAAGTCTTTTTTCATTGCAAAAATCAATGTTTTCTTTGATGTGTATCACCTCCAAAAAAGTAGTTTCCCTGTTTCTTTGTGTGTAAGTATTAATCTATAAAAAAAACAAAGAACATGAGAACAGATGCAGAAATTCAAAAAGATGTGATGGAAGAACTTCGTTGGGAGCTGGTGCAGCATTCGAATGAAATTGGTGTTGCAGTGAAAAACAGTGTGGTAACACTTTCCGGAGTAGTGGACACCTACAGTAGAAAATTGGAAGCGGAACACGCAGCAAAAAAAGTACTTGGCGTGAAGGCAGTAGCGCAGGAGATTATAGTGAAATTAACCGAACACGGAAAAAAAACTGATGCTGAAATTGCTTCTGCAGTGTTGAACGCTTTAAAATGGCATTCTTCCATTCCAGAAGATAAAGTACAAGTTAAAGTAGAAAAGGGATGGGTTACATTGGATGGTCAAGTAGATTGGGATTTTCAACGTGTTTACTCTAAAAGTTCTGTCGAAAATTTAGAAGGTGTGGTTGGAATTAGCAACAATATCAAACTTGCACCAAAACTTAAAACCGCAGATGTCAAAAATAAAATCTTTGCTGCATTTCACCGAAGCGCAACACTGGATTCTGAAAACATTCTGATTGCATCGGAGGGGACAAAAGTTATTTTATCTGGAAAAGTTAGATCTTTCGTGGAGAAAAAGGATGCGGAACGTGCTGCTTATTTAGCTCCTGGCGTAACAGAAGTAGAAAATAAATTGATGATTGATACCGAAGTATATTCTTACTAATTCGCTTTCAAACTAAAAACACCTTCGTATATTATTTTGCGAAGGTGTTTTTTTATGCTTTATTTCTTCTTTAAACTAAGGAATAATTCTGTTTTGGCAGTTTTATCCGAGATCGGGATAGCGAAGTTTCAAGGCGATTCCGTCGAAATCCTTCAATTTTCCATTCGCAACAAATACTACTTTTCCGTTCTTTTCCAAAACCAACTCAATAATCTTTTCCACCATATCATTTACGCGAAGGAAATTTTTAGTTTGTTCTGAATATATCAATTTTAAAGTTTGTCCGTCTTTAGAAACATAGCCAACTTTTGCAAAATCCTTTTCCACATATAATTCCAAACAATTTCCTGCTTTAGTCGTTCTCCAAACATCCAGAATGCCAATTGCAACCATTTCGTTCCCAATTAATTCCCATAAATTTTTGATTTTTGCTTCGTTTTCAATTCTTCTGTTGCGTTGCACTTCTTCCCATGCTTGATCTCCCAAAAGATGGATGGCGTCGAAATTCAAATTAGAATGCAGCTTTCCAATTACATTTTTTGCATGTTTTGAAAGTGCGATAAAATCAGCGACTTCTTTTTCCTCTCCAACCACTATTAAAGGTAAATTCAATTCCGGATATTTATCGAATAATTTATCCGCATGTTTGAAGAAATCTATCCGACGAACATCTTCGATCGTTGATTTTTCTTTCTCATATTGTTTCAGTACAATACTACCATGAGAACTGATTTTACTCGGTTTGGTATATTCATATTCTTCGGAATAGTCGAGCGGAAAATCATCGTTGTGCACCAGTTGGATTTTAGGTCCATGTGCCAAATAGATATTCACGTGTTTTTGACTCAACGCAACAATCGCATAGTCTATCTGTGTCTGCTGAAAATAGCGTAATTCACGCGTGTAGAATGTTGTGTCAATCTGAACTTTTTGTTCCACTTCAAAAGGGAAATAAATCAATTCAGAAAACGTTGGTGAAATGTAAATTCCAATGCCGTCTTCGGAATGTGTGAAATCTATTATTTTCAAATAGGCATCCAATTCTTTTAAAACTATTTTTTTATTATGTGCTTCTGTATGGTCGATTAGTTGCAATAGGTTTTTTGTTTCTTCTATTAAATTGCTAAACAACAGCGCATCTTTTCTGCGTTCGGGCGAAGTCCTGTGTGTTGGAAATAGAATTGTGATGCACTGATTTTCGTTCTTATGGGAAAGAATTTGGTCTATTTTTGGATTATTCATGTGTCGAATTTTTGAGGTTAAGCGCAACTAATGGTAGTAAAGTGGATAAAAAAAGGAGACATACTTTCGTAAACTCCTTTCTTCTTTTTTTGTTTTTATTTTTAGATAGTTGAAAGTAATTTTGATTTTTTCTTCAACTCCTTTTTGTTGTAGCGATTTGTAACTGCTTGAATGGTCTTGATTAAATTTTCTCCAGAAGCGGATGGTTCGCCTAACTCGTTTTTACCGCGTCTTACCGCTTCGTTTATTAGTTTGTGCAACGAAACAATTCCTTCCAGTCTTCCTTTCGCATCTACAACCGGTAACCTTCCAACTTTGTTTTTACGCATTTGCTGGTAAGCAACTGAAATCTCATCGCTCCCGTGCACGGAAACAATTTTTTTCGTCATCGCATCTTTCACTTTTCGATCTCCCGCTGGAATAATCGATCTCTTAGAAATGGAAAGACAAATATCTCGGTCGGTTATTATTCCCACAACTTTATTGTCTTCGTCCACCACTGGAAGTGCTCCGCAATTATTCACTTTCATCTTTTTTGCCACTTCTTGAAGGTTTGCATCTTTGGTGCAAAATTTCACCGAATGTGCAGTCATTACATTTTTTACTTTCATCGTATAATTTTTGAAATTCTATATTGTTTATCTAGTGTAAAGAAACAGCCATTTGAAATGAAACAAAATCGAATGCGTCATAGAAAGAATTGATTTGTGTCACCATTATTCTGCTTTTTCGGAAAAGAATAACCCCCGCTACGCTGCTGTCTTGTGCTGCGGCATCTTCTCTTAATTTTATATTCGAAATCATCTTACAGTTTTCAATCTTGAAGCCAAATAATCTACCTCGCCAACAAACCTTCCCAATGCCAATAATAGAAAATTCTACCTTTGCGCCCTCTGCGCCTTTGCGTTAAAAAAAATACTTTCTGTCTTTTTTAGCTTTTGAAAAAAGTAAAAGAAATAGTAGTAGAAGGCAATACCGAAGTTTAATATTTTAACTTTAAAATTCGACTTCTTCGCTTGGCGCGAAACCCTTAATAGCAACATAAGCCGTTACGATATTTGAATGGTTAATCCGAACAAAAAAGCAGTTCTAAGATAATTCGCTGATTTCCATTTCTTCCAATTTCCGAACGATTGGTTCATCTGCTGCTGCCCATTCCAGTTGCTTCAATTCGCCAATTGAAAGCCATTTGTAATTCAAATGTTCAGTAAGTGTAAGCGCAGGATTTTCGCAGCTGCAAAGAAAACTATGGAGCGTTATCGTTATGTCTGTATACGCATGTTGAACCGATAGAAACTTTTTTTCAACCGAGATTTCCAAATTCAATTCTTCTTTTATTTCTCTAATAATCGCGTTTTCTTCGGTTTCTCCTGGTTCAAGTTTGCCGCCCGGAAATTCATATTTATACGCCAAATAAGGATGATTTCCCTTCCCGCGCTGCACGCATAATATTTTATGTTGGAAACGGATTACCGCCGCAACAACATCAAAAGGTTCCATCTCAATAGATTCGATGATTTGTTAATTTTTAATGAATTTCGCACAGGAAACATGGGAACCACTTGTCAGTTTTACGGTATACATTCCTGGTTCTAATTTCTCAATTTGAACGCTGGCATTGCTGGATTTCATTACTTCTGAGTGCACCAATTGTCCGGAGGTCGAATATATTTCAAGTGTTGAACCTACATAAATATCTGAAAGTCTAATTTCATGCTCCGCAGGATTTGGGAAAATAGTAAAGGAAGATTTTTCCAAATTTGAAAGTGCAGCAAATTCATTGAAGTTGGCGCGTAACATCAACGTAACATGGAAATCAAATGTTTCAGCCAATGTCCAAGGTTGGTTGGTCCAACTTACCCAACATGTTCCGGCTGTAGATATTGAACTTGAAGCTCCAATTTGCTGCTGGTAGGATGAATCTTGTTTGATCGCGAGTAAATAATTTCCTGCAGAAAGCGAAAGTGGTGGGGAAAAACGTAGGTCGTACCACTGATTTATCCCACCAATGGTTGCACTTTCTGAAGTTGCTAAAAGCGCAGAAGGAACACCTGAATTGTCCAATGCGAAAAGTGATACTTCGAATGTTTTTCCGGAAATATCAAACGTGGAATTGTCAATTAGTGCCGAAGCGGAAGATAATATTTCACCTGCATTCAACTCAAAAATGTTACCCATATAACCGGATAAATTCCCTCCAATTCCCATTCCTCCAGCATCGTTGATACCATTGTCGCGCGCAAAAATGGAATCGCTTACCTCGAGCGTAAAGGAATACGTGTTATCTAAAAAGTCTTCGTCAACTTCCAAAATTGCAGCAGTGTAAACCACGGAATAGGTGCCGGTTTCAAGAGGCGTAAATCCTGTAACGGTAAAATTGGAAGTTGTTCCCGCTGCAACGTTTTGCGGAGTGGAAGTGGTAGAATAAAGTAAATTTGATTCTTTGAAAACTTGAACGGATAAATTTGCACCGGTAACATTTCCTGCACCAACAGAAATAATGGACGCATCCTTGATAATATTTCCAACCTGTGATAACGGCATTTTTGTGTAGGTATACGGCTCTGATTTTACCGCTACATTGTTTATAAATGGAACAGTAACACAGAAATTGAAAACATTTCCAACGCCAGAACCAACAAATGGACCTTGCTCAATTCCCATGATCGTAACGGTGAAGGTCGATCCGCCATCTCCCCAATCGTCCACGAAATTAATATCGTAGCAATTCTCAATTGTCAAACAACCCAAATTCTCAATCGTTGTGGTATTGCTGCCATAACCATTTCCTCCGGTTGCATCTTGGTTTCCCGCTCCTGAACAACCAATTTGTGCAATATTTCCGAAGGATAAAATTGTTCCATTTCCACAGCCGGCGCCCGCAGGTGTTACATCCCAAAAACTTTCATAGCCCCAAGAATCTGTTTCAACAGCAACTGTAACTTCCACTTGTCCTCCAGGACATTGCGCCAAACTGGTAAAGGAAATCAAGAAAAAAATACTGCTGAATATAATTCTATAAATAGGCTCCATATCTGAAATTTTATACAAACAAATATAAGGTAGTTAAAGGACTAATTACTTGAAAAAGAAACTAAATGTTATTGAA
Organism: uncultured Flavobacteriia bacterium; assembly: GCA_903930085.1. Taxonomy (GTDB): domain Bacteria; phylum Bacteroidota; class Bacteroidia; order Flavobacteriales_D; family Crocinitomicaceae; genus M0103. Next base: position 15,687 of record CAIYXD010000181.1, on the reverse strand, counting down.
AATGAAAATAATTCGTGTTTTTAACGCGTTTATCCGATAGGAATTCGGCAAATTTCTTTCTCGCGCTAGAAATTCGTTCTCTCCATTTTAACTACCGGATTAATTTAGTTCTGCTTAAACCTTTAAACGATTCATTGTACTGGTTACTAAATATTTGCAAGAGATAAAAGTGCTCCAACGTTTGTAAGAAAATTAGATTTCCACGAATGTGTCGGATTAATATTCCGACTTTTTATACTCCTCGATTGTTTTGGTTAATAATTCCGTAATATTGTGTTAAAAATTAATTTACACGTATGAAAAACGGCCTTTTAGTGCTTTTATTTCCATTCCTTTTTGTACTAACAGATGTGTTCATACGGTTTTCTTTGATTCAATTGTATTCTACGAAGCAATTGTTTTTTTATGCACTTTCGGTTATTGCTTCTGTACTGTTTTTCGTTTGGATGCTGCTGGTTTTAAAGGCATTGAAACCGAGAATGTTTCTGTTTAATTCCATTTTGGCTGTTTTTTCAACGTATTTGGTGGTTTCCATTATGGGTTCCTACGCGTTCTTCTATTTTAATGGTTTTTTTCCTAATTATTATACGTACGAATACTTTAAAAATGAACCGTTAAGTGCCATGGTTTTGGTCAAGGATTCTATTAATTTCTTAGAAATAGGTTTTCTTTTATGCACCATTTTTGGCGTGTTTATCTTTCTTCGAAAACTGTGTCTGCGCGATTTGAACTTGAAATCTAAACGCTGGATTATTTATTTGTTTGCAATTTATCTCGGTGTTTTTTCAATTCTCGTTTTTAAATTAAAAAAGTACGACCAATGTTTACTGGTGGACACCAATTTTTCTGCCGCTGTTAGCAGACATATCATCGATTGGGAAACAGAACGCAAATTTACTGGCAAAGGATTGGGCGAAAGAAAGCCTATTTTACTAGAGAAAACGGCGGAAAAACGCGAGTTCAATGTCTTGGTTGTAGTGTTTGAAAGTCTCCGTAAACAAAATTTGGAAGCGTATGGATACAAACGAAAAACAACGCCAAATTTCACACAATTTGCAAAGGATCATCCGTCCGAATTCTTTGTGTTTAAACATCCTTACACGGTTTCATCCACAACAATGTTGGCGGTTCCAGCTGTTTTGAGCGGAATTGCGCCCTACCAGGATCCGAAAATATTTTACAGCCAACCCATACTTTGGGATTTTGCAAAAATGCTGAATTACCGCAATTTTTTCGCTTCGTCGCACAGCTTGGAATGGTACCGATTCGATCGATTCTATAAAAATGAAAAAGTCGACCAGCTTTGGTGCAAAGAAACGAGTGGAAAGCCATTTTTCAATGATCTTGGAGTGGATGATAAATACACGATAGAGCATGTAAATAGTTTAATCCGGAAAAAGTCGGAGAAACCATTTTTTGGAATCGTGCAATTGAATTCAACCCATTATCCGTATAATGTTCCGAAAGAATTTGTGAAATGGAGTGGTTCTTTTCTGGACGAATACGATAACGCGATTCTTTACCAGGATTATGTGATTGGTAAATTGTTCTCGCAACTGAAAAAAAGTGGGAAATTAGACAATACGGTAATTATTTTCACCAGTGATCATGGGGAATCGTTGAAAGATCACCATAATATTGGACATGTGGATAGTTATTATGCGGAAACAATTTCTGTTCCGCTTATGCTTTATTTGCCAAGCGGAATTGCTGCACATCTGGATCGAAAAGTGCTGCGGGAAAATCGTTCAAAAACGACGTCTAATATCGATGTTGCTCCAACGGTAATTTCGCTTTTGGGTTTGACGGGTAACAAAGAAGTTGCTGCGTTGATGAATAATTATACCGGCTATAGTTTGTTCACGAAAATCCCCAAAAATCGTGCTTTAATCACTATGAATAATAATAAAATCGCACGATTTAAAGTTGGAATTTCTATCGTTCGTGGTAATTTCCACTACATCCACCGCACGAATATTGTTCCGAATCGAGAAGAAATATACGACATTAAAAAAGACAAAAAGGAAGAACGGATTTTACCTTTGAACAGAAAACACAGGAGAATCCAAGAGCTGATGAATTGCTTTAAACAGTATCCGCTCTGCACAAAATATTTACCGCAGTCGCAACCCCGATAAAGGCACCATTCCCTCTAATCTCAAACTATCTGAAATATCCCAAACTTGCAGTTTTATTTCCGGATCTTCCACTTTTAAATCGATGGATATTATCCCAAAATGGTTTTGCATTATTGGCTCTCCAAGCCGAAATTTGTTTGGTGTTGCAAATCCCCATTTTTCTGTTAATCCACTCGCTGTCAAATCATAAATCGGATAGGTGTATGGATTTTTTAGAAGCGACAATTCGGAATAATGCACATCGCCGGAAATGAAAAAAACACCGTTTGCTTGCGTAGATTGAATCAGTTGCAGCATGCGTTGTTGTTCATGGGGAAAATTTGCCCATGTTTCATAACCATTGTATTCTGTGGCGAATTGTGTGCTGGAACCGATAATTCGAATGTCTGCTTTTTTTAGGAGTTCTCCTTCCAACCAGCGCCATTGCTCTGCGCCAAGAAGTGTAGAATCCGCCGTTGTATATGGCGAATAATCTAGATCATACAAATGCGTAGAATCGCCAATCAAGGATCCATCGTATGGAAGCAAATCGTCCCGAAAAGTGCGGTTGTCTAGAAGTATTATCTGAATCGTTTTTCCAGCAAGTGGATACATATAAGAAGTGTAAATTCCTGCATGTTTTCTTCGTTCAGAATTTTCCGGTTCTTTAAAAAAACGCAAAAAAATCTTTTTGGATTGTTCTTTTTTGGAGTAATGTCTGCCGATGTCATTTTGCCCATAATCGTGGTCGTCCCAAGTCGCAATAATTGGGGTTTGTTCGCGAAACAAACGGAAATCCTTGTTTTTTGAAAGTTTGCGGTATTTTCTTTTCATTTTACACATACTGTAGGTGTCTGCATAAATATTGTCACCCAAAAAAATAAATAAATCTGGATGGTGCTGCGCGATTACAGAAAAAATAGGCAAGGGCTTATCTTGGTTGCTACACGAGCCGAAAGCAATTGTCATCGTGCTATCTTGTGCGAAAATAAAATTTGAAATGCTTAAACTAAAAAGGAATAAAATGGCAATTCTCATGTGTCTATTTTAACTTGGTTTTCTTCTCGATAATAGATTTTTAAAGGTAGTTAAATATCAAGAAAGAAGAATTATTGGCACGATAAATTTGTTGTTCGTAGATTCAATAACATGTGAACTGGCGTTTAATTTTCATTCGTTGAAAAAAAAATAGCATTCATTGAAAAAAAAAGTTTCAGGATAAAAAAAGTCATATGTTAACAAAAAAAAATGAAAAACAGGTGGTTTGATTCTTTTTTAAACGTTGGTGTTACGCCAGACTTAGATGCGTTTGATGCCAATTGCATCCGAGCAATGAATCGATTTGGTTTTTACGGAACTATAGCAAGTTGCATTGGAATAAGTTACGGGTTTTTTTTAGAGGATACAGCTTCTTCCAACCTAAGTACCATCATTTTTCCTTTTCTCGTCAGTATTTTACTTTTGAACCGCTTTCAAAAAAACTTGTTGGCAATATTCCTTGGATTTGTTGCTTTTTCAATAATAATAGCTTTTTTTTCAATTAAAAATGGGGAAGATTCGGCAATACATTTTTTATTTTCTACCGCCATTATTTCACTCACATTATTTTATAGAAAAGAAAAGTCTATTCGATATTTCTTTAGTAGCATGGCTGTAATTTTAATTGCGGCAATTGTTGTGGCACTTAACTTCAATTATAATTGGCAACTTTTCCCTCAAAACAGTGAATTGTATTTCCTTTTTCAGCGGCGCTTGATTTATTTTGTTTTGTTACTTTCTTCTGTTTTACTCACCTTTATTTTGGTTTATTCCTATAAAAAGAATAATAAATTTCTGGAAAATGCTTTAGAAGAACAACAAACACTGCTGGCAGAATTAAACCATAGGGTGAAAAATAATATGGCAATTATTATCAGTTTATTGAATATGCAAAAAAACAGAACGGATAATTTAGAAACCCAAGGCGCATTGCAGGATGTGCACGATCGCGTGATGTCGATGGCGTTGGTTCACCAAAAAATGTACAAGAAGCAAAACATAAGCATAATAGAATTAGCTCCCTACATTACGGAATTGATTGCCGAAATCAGAAATTCTATTGACATTAAAAAAAACATCACGTTCAATACGGAAATTGAACCAATTCAGCTAGATATCTCTACCACAATTCCATTGGGGCTAATTTTGAATGAATTAATCACCAATGCAATCAAACATGCTTTTCCGAGTAAATTAAATCCGGAGATTTTTATCTCATTGAAAAAAGTGGATGAAAGTCATTTTGAAGTGTTGGTTTTTGATAACGGTATTGGATCTTTACCGCCGCATACACCAAAAAGTAATGGTTTAGGATTGCGTTTAATTGAATCCTTAACCGAACAAATCAACGGTAAATGTGAATTTGCATCGAACAATGGCCTGCGCTTTAAACTAATTGCTCCAATCCGTAAATCTAAAAACTGAAGTAGAAACCTAATTTTGAGCTAATTTAGATTGTTTAATCTGCTAAAAGTTATTTAATTTGTCTTCAAAATTTCGTGTAAAAATGTCAAATACTCCTTGTTATTGTGGGAATCCCGCGACCTTCTCAGAATGTTGTCAGCGGTTTATTAGCGGAAAGGAATTTCCTGAAACACCGGAACAATTAATGCGTTCTAGGTATTCGGCATACGCAGCTGGAGAAATTGATTACGTAATCGATTCCACGCATCCTTCCGCCAGGAAATTCTATTCACGTACCGAAATTGAACGTTGGATGCTTTCCAATAAATGGCTGAAGTTGGAAATTATTAAAAGCGATGGTGCATTGGTGGAGTTCAAAGCGCATTTTGTGGAAGGTTTAAAATCGCCGGAAATTCACCACGAACGTTCTACTTTTCAAAAAGAAAACGAGAGATGGTATTTTTTAGATGGAATAGACCCAAATTATTAATTCTTTTTCGGAAATTTACACGAGCGGCTCCAATTCAAAGAAAATTTAAGGATTTACTAAAAATGTTTGTTTCCTTTGAACTATTCTGACGAGTAGGTGTACAAGTGAAAAAATATAATTAGTATGCGAAATTTTAGTGTGTTTCTTCTTTGTGCCTTTGCGTTCACTGCTTTTTGTCAGGTTAACTCGCAAAGTCTGGAACTAAACTCCAACTCCAACTCTCATTCCATTTCCATTCCCGCGGTAGAAGAATCTATTCCAGTGGAGCAGGAAGGGTCAGTAAAAGAGAATAAATTGCAAAATAAACCTGCCACAAAAAATCAACATCAAGAAAATCAATTTCTAAAAAAAGAGCTTCAAGAAAAAGAAATTCTCGAAAAATCTGCTGACAGTCAAACAAAAGTGTCTTCTTCTGAAAGCGCATTGCAGCTTGTCACTTCTACTTTTATGTTGGCAAAGCAAATGGCTTCCAGTCAGCGTTCACAGCGTTCACCGACCGTTGATCAGCAAGTTCAAATGGATAATCTCGTAAAGGTTTTGGAGAAATCGTCTCCGGAATCCTTCGAATACCATTATTTTAAGTTTGTTGCAGGAAATTATTCCGTTGCATTAGTGGAACATCTGAAAAAAGCGGAACTTCTGCGGCCGACAAATTCCGATGTTCACATTCAATTTGTCGCGTATTATTGGTGCATGAATGAAAAACGAAAAGCGCTTCCTTATCTGGAAAAACTGATGCGTTCCGGACGATTAAATTGGTCAATTTTGAACTATTCTAAAGATTTGCTGAGATCTGTTCCTTCTCAGGGAACTTTAGTTACCCACGGAATGGAGGATTCGTATGCATGTCTGTACCTGCAAATTTCCGAAGGGATCAGAACAGATGTTAACGTTATTTCATTGGAACTTTTGCAAAGTGAAGCTGTTCAGAAACAGTTACTGGTCTACGGCTTCAATTTACCGCAGAACAAGACAATCGATGTTGCCTATTTAAATGAGTTTTGTGTGCAAAATAACACACGGAATATTGCGCTTTCCATGACTATTCCCAAGGAATATTTACTTCCGATTCAAGAGAATTTATTCGTTACTGGCTTGGTTTTAGAATATAAAACAGATCTTTCTTACCAAAATAGTGCACGCAACGAATATTTATGGAATTATGAATTCATCAAATTAATAATTACGGACGCCTCTAATGAGAAAGAAAGGCAATTAACTGCAAATTACCTTCCAATGCTTTTGATACTTCGAAATACGTATATGCTAACGAACGAAATAGAAAAATTGGCATTTGTTGAGGAGGTCTTGACCCAAGTCGCAGTCCAGTCGCGTAAACAGGAACAAATCCAAAAAATGAAAAGTTCGGATTGATGCGATTATTCAAAGCACAGCATAAAAAAATGAACGATGAGGCATTGATGCAAGCAATTGCCAATGGGGATAAATTTGCATTTGATGAAATTTATCACCGTTACGCTAGCCCATTACTCGGTTATTTTATGCGTTTGCTTTGGCGAGATAGAGAGAAAGCAGAAGATTTTGTGCACGATATATTCGCAAAGATTATAAACAAACCAGAGTCTTTTGATGTGACGCGTTCTTTCAAAACGTGGTTATATTCTGTCGCCAATAATATGTGTAAGAATGAATACAAAAAGCAAGAAGTGCGTCGCGGAACATCCAATGGTTTAGATAATCATTTTGCCTTGTTTGATCCATCCTCAAATGTATTGAACGAAGTACAGGATATGATTTTTCAAGAAGCTTTTCAAAAAAGCATGACAGATTTAGATCAAAAACACAAAGAGGTATTTGCTTTAAGGCATATGGATGGACTTTCCATTAAAGAAATTTCAGAAGTTCTTGAAACGAATGAGGGAACAATCAAATCTAGATTATTTTATGCAACGAAGTATTTAGCAGCAAGTTTAAGTGAATTTAATCCTTTAGAAAATCGATAATAATGGAAAATGAATTAGTGGAAATCGTCCGCTTCAAGCGCTATATTGAACTTTCTCCGAGGGAGAAGGACGATTTAAAAGAATGGTGTAATTCAGAAGAGGAATTCGACCAGTTGAAGGATGTTATGCAGGCAACAGCAGCGCTTTCAATGTCCGAGAAAGGATTTCCAAAAAAAGAAACGAAAGCTTCTCTGGATCAACTTTTTTCTCAAAAACAGGGTGAAAAAAAACCAGTTTTTTGGTACAATTCCATCTTGACGGTTATTTTTCCAACGGAGAAAAAATGGATCTACCGTCCTGTTTTTCAATTCGCAGCGGTTTGTCTGTTGGTGGTTTTACTGTATCCGTTTTTAGCTTCGAAAGAAATCGTGGAGGAAACGCGTCAAGTCGCAACAACGGATAACGGAACGAACATAAAACAAACAGAAACGCCAAAATCAACTAACGAGAAAAAGAAGGCTTTGAACGTTTCTACTTCGACAGAAAACCAACAAACCGCAAACAGCGAGAATCCGGAAGCTGTTGCACAGCAACGTTTGGTTGCAACAAATTATGCGGATCAAATTGGGAGTGCTCAAATCCAGGAAGAATTAGCATTTTCGGATGGTGCACAAGGCGGGATTGAAAGAGCTGTTTCCACGATGGAATACTCTGCGTTTTCAGGAGGTTCAGGTGTTTCAAGAGATACGTACGAGGATGAAAAATTCGATGAAAATAGGGTACACACAAATAGGTCACAATCCGCTGCGAAGCAACCTGGTTTGTTCGATTTATTGACCGCAACATTTTAATTAATAGATAAAATTAGCGCATAAAAAAGCGCCTTCACGATGAATGAAGGCGCCTCAAGCGTTTTAAAATAATATCAATAATAGATTGCTCTTCTTACTTTTGCAACGTGTTTTGCTAAACGAATAACTTGCTTCGTATACCCAAATTCATTATCGTACCAAGCGTATAAAACAACATTTTTCCCGTCTTTAGAAACGATTGTTGCATGTGAATCAAATACCGAACAACACGTATTTCCAATAATATCACTCGAAACAAGTTCTGGATCATACGAATAAAAGATTTGATTTACCAATTCACCATTCAATGCAGCATCTTTCATCAACGCATTCACTTCATCAACGGAAGTATGACTGTTTAACTCCAGACTTAAAATTGCAAGAGAACCATTTGGCGTTGGAACACGCACCGCGTTTGCCGTTAATTTATCCATAAGATCTGGAATAACTTTCGTAACAGCCGCACCAGCTCCAGTGGAGGTAATTACCATATTTATTGCTGCAGCGCGACCACGACGTGGTTTTTTGTGCATATTATCCAATAAATTCTGGTCGTTTGTGTAAGCGTGAACCGTTTCAATATGGCCTTTTACCACGCCGTATTTATCGTTGATAACTTTCAATACTGGTGAAATTGCATTTGTTGTGCAAGATGCAGCAGAAAAAATATTCTCATTTTCTAAATCCAATGTGTCTTGGTTGATACCATAAACAATGTTTGGAATTTCTTTTCCAGGAGCAGTTAAAATAACCTTGGAAACACCTTTCGCTTGAAGATGCCGCGATAAAGCTTCTCGGTTCGTGAAAACACCTGTATTGTCGATAACTAGTGCGTTTTGAATGCCGTAGCTTGTGTAATCAATATCTTCCGGATTACTAGCGTCAATCATTTTTACAATTTGACCATTTATAATCAAGGCTTTATTTTCTAGATCTTCGATTACGGAACCTTTAAATGCGCCATGCACAGAATCGGTTCTCAAAAGGGAAGCACGTTTGATAATATCCGCATCGGTTGAACCACGCGTTACAATCGCTCTCAAACGAAGTTGTTGTCCTTTTCCAGCTTGTTTGATTAATTCCCGTGCAGCCAAACGCCCAATTCTACCAAAACCATATAAAACAACGTCTCTTGGTTCTATCACACGGTTATTGGAAACACCGAAATTTGCAAGTTTCTTGGATAAAAAATCTGCTTTTGAAGTATAATTTGCGTGCTCCGCCAACCATTCACTGGATAATTTACCAATGTCCAATTTGGATGGTGCAAGTTCCATTTTAAATATTTCTTCCGCTAGTTCGGAGGAGGTAAATACGTCGATAGGTTTATTTACAACCTTACGCGCATATTCATGTAAATTCAAGATTTCGGAGATGGTTACGTCTGTTAAGTGATTGCGAAAAAGAACAAGCTCGATTCCTTTCTCATACATTAACTCTCCAATTTTATTCGATAATTTTACAGCAGCACGTTCTCTTTCTACGTGCGATTTAAGTTCTTTTTCGTAACCTCCGGCAGCTTCCATTTCTTTCACTTTTAGTAATTGTTTTATTTAAATTTAACGGGTAATTTTAAAAATTGTATAAAGCAAAAAAGGCTGTCCACAAACGTAGACAGCCTTTTTTTTATCCCAAATATGCTTTGAGCAATTTGTTTCGTGAGGTATGTCGCAACCTTCGAATGGCTTTCTCTTTAATCTGACGAACGCGTTCGCGTGTCAAGTTAAATTTAGAACCAATTTCTTCCAGTGTTAAACCGTGATTCATTCCGATACCGAAAAATAAACGGATGATTTCTCTTTCTTTATCCGTTAATGTACTCAGTGAACGCTCGATTTCTTTTTGAAGAGATTCCGCCATTAATGCGTGATCCGCTTTTGGAGAATCTGCATTTGCCATCACATCCATTAATGTTCCACCATCTTCTGAAGTGGACAATGGTGCATCCATCGATACGTGGCGACCTGAAACGTTTAAACTTTCTTTGATTTTATCTTCTGGAACTTCCAGTGCTTCTGCTAATTCTTCCGCTGACGGTGGGCGCTCAAATTCTTGTTCCAAGCGCGAAAAAGCTTTATTGATCTTATTTAACGAACCTACTTGGTTCAACGGTAATCGCACAATTCGCGCTTGTTCCGCTAATGCTTGCAAAATAGATTGACGAATCCACCAAACAGCATACGAAATGAATTTAAAACCACGGGTTTCGTCAAATTTTTGTGCTGCTTTAATCAAACCCAAGTTTCCTTCGTTGATTAAATCTGGTAGGGTTAATCCCTGATTTTGGTATTGTTTCGCCACAGAGACCACGAATCGTAAATTTGCTCTCGTTAATTTCTCCAAGGCTTTTTGATCTCCTTGCTTTATTTTTCGGGCTAATTCTACTTCCTCTTCTGCTGTTATCAACTCCTCTTTACCAATGTCTTGCAAGTACTTGTCTAATGATTGACTCTCGCGATTGGTAATCGACTTGGTAATTTTTAACTGTCTCATCCGCTTTTAAATTCGTCTTTTTAAAATTTGTGTGTGGGAAATTTTTCACAAAGGTACAACCAAAAGATACAGATTTCCAAAAAAATCAGTACTATTTTTTAGTTACAAGCTATTGTTTGATTTTCTAGGCGCTATTTGCCTTTTTAGCGTCTTCGCTGTTTAAACACTGTCAAAAAATTCGTCAAAAATCGTGCCCTTTTACTTTTATATCTACAATCCAAAACCAAAGTATTCTTTCTTCCCGCTTTCGGATAAAACTTCCAGCAAAATCCCCTTGTTTCCGCCATTTAATTTTGTTGTCAATTGTTCCACTGTTTCCACCGGTTCGTTATTCACTTTAGTGATGACCATTCCCGGCTGCAAACCAATAGATTTAAGTTTTCCGGAGGTTAAAGTGCCAATTTTAACGCCATTTGAAATATTGAGTTCCTTTCTATCTTTACTAGTTAATTCTAGAAATGTCGCACCCAAAGCAACGTTTTTAGCAATTTCCTCCTTTGATACTAACTTTGTTTCCCCATCTTGGTTACGCAAAACGAGTTCTTTTATTTCTTCATTCCCATTTTTACCGCGAATAGTAAGTGAAACTTTATCGCCAGGTCTTCTTTTTCCAATTTCTTCCTGCAATTCGGCAACGGAATTAACTTCTTTTGTTCCAATTTTTAGAATGACATCTCCATCTTTAACGCCTGCTTTTTCAGCACTTCCATTGTCTGTAACTTTGGAAATGAAGACGCCTTTTAAACTCGGTAATTTATTCGTCTCTTTGATTTCTTGGTTGATATCCGAGATTTGAACGCCTAAAAATCCGCGTTGTACAATTCCATAATCGATTAAATCCCGCATTACTTTATTCACCAAATTCACAGGAACAGCAAAGGAATAACCAGAATAACTTCCTGTTTGCGAAGCGATTGCAGTGTTAATACCAACTAATTCTCCGCGTGTATTAACCAATGCGCCACCACTATTCCCTGGATTCACAGCAGCGTCGGTTTGAATGAAAGATTCTATCGGAACGATATCTTGTTTGGAACGATCCGCAAGCAAATTGATGTTTCGTGCTTTCGCAGAAACTATTCCAGCAGTTACGGTTGACGTTAAATTAAATGGATTTCCAACGGCCAATACCCATTCCCCAATGCGCAATTCGTCACTGTTTCCCAATGGAATTGCAGTAAATCCTTTTCCTTCAATTTTTAATACTGCAATATCTGTCGCGGGATCCGAACCAACTATTTTTGCTGTGTATTTTGAATTGTCGTTGAGGATAACTTCAATTTCACTTGCATCTTGAATCACGTGGTTGTTTGTTACAATATATCCTTCCGAGGAAATTATTACGCCGGATCCTGCGCCAGCACCATATTGTTTGAATTCTCTACCGCCAGCTCCCGGACCGTAAAAGAATTCCTGGAATGGATCGCGCTGAAAGGAGGTTTTTACCACTTTTGTTGTGACGTGCACAACCGAATTAATGGTGCTTTCAGAAGCGTCAATAAAATTTGGACCTGCGGCATTCATTCCTTCCAAATTCACTGAACGTGCATGAAAGTTTCGATTTCCATCGATAACTTCTTCCGACAAACTGTTGTAGCTTGTTCCGTTCAACATTAAATAAGCGCCAAGCGGGAGCATCCCTCCCAAAAGTCCTAAACCAAATAGCTTAATGTTGTTTTTCATCTTTTTTTCTTTTGTTGTTAATTTGACCTTTTGTTCTAAAATTTTACTGCAATAATAACGCTAGGAACCCTAATTTTGTTACAGTTATGCTGTTAAATATTGTTAAGTATTCTGTTTTTTTTATACCAAATAAAGCACTATTTTTGTGTGAAATAGTTCTGCATGAAAATTGAATTCCAAAAATACCAAGGAACAGGCAACGATTTTATCTTATTGGATAATTTGGAAGGCCATTATTCTTCCCTCACCTTGTCGCAAATTCAATTTTTGTGCGACAGGAAATTTGGTATTGGTGCAGATGGCTTGATTAAGATTAACGCAAATGCTAATAGCGACTTTGAAGTAGAATATTTCAATTCGGACGGTTCGAAAAGTTTTTGCGGAAATGGCGCTAGATGCGCTGTTGCCTTTGCTGAAACACTTGGTTTTTCCATTTCTGAAACCCAGTTTCTAGCGATAGATGGATTGCATACTGCCCGAAAAAAAGGCGATTTGATTGCGCTAAACATGGCGGACGTTAAGCATGTTCAAACCGCTGAAAAAGATTTTATTCTGCATACAGGTTCGCCGCATTATGTGAAATTTGTTTCCGACCTTTCCTCGAAAAATATTTACACAACCGGAAGGGAAATTCGCTATTCCGAGCAGTTTTTGAAAGATGGAATTAATGTAAATCTCGTGGAAATGCAATCGGATGGTTCGCTGAAAATCGCAACGTACGAGCGTGGCGTGGAAAACGAGACCTTATCTTGTGGAACCGGAGCAACTGCTTGTGCGCTAGTAAGCAGTTTAATGCATAATCAGACTGGTTCGAATAGTATTAAAGTAGCCGTTAAAGGCGGTGAATTACAGGTGAATTTTATAAATAAAGAGAATGCTGAATTTTCGGAAATTCAATTGATTGGTCCCGCAGTTTTTGTTTTTAAAGGCGAAATGAATGTCTAGTTTTGATTTTGAAAATGTTCTTGATTTACATGCTGAAAGCACACTAAATGATGGCTTTTTTCTATGGATTTGGCACGCAGACAAAATTCCTCCGCATATCGGATGTTCCATAAACGGCGCATATTTTAGTTTGAAAGTTAATGGTAAGGACGACAAAAAAGAGAGCAATAACGCGCTGCTTGTGATCCAGCAAAAAAAAATCGCAACCGTTCTTGTGAAGCTGAAAACCCAAACAAATTTGGAATATGTTCAAACCATTTTTAATGGGTATGAAAAGGCTGGGAGGAATGGTCAAACCTGTCTTGCTCCAATAACTGAGATTCTAGGCTGTTCCGATTCTGTTTCACAACTTTCAACTTTATTGAAATTTTTAGAAAGCAAGCAACAAATTGAAACGGTTTTTGGGTTAAATTTGACGAAAGATTACGCTGGAATTCCTGCGTACACCAAAATTGATATTGCTAATAGATTGCGTACTTTAGAAAATGCTAAAATCCAAAAATATATTCCTACGATCCGTTGAACCATCGGATGCTACCAAGTTAATGTTGTGGGAAAATAATCCTGCGCATTGGAAAGTTACGGATACAGAAGTGCCATTTTCCATGCACGGAATCCTACAATTAATTGAGCAACAACAACATATTCGTTCTACTGGACAACTTCGATTTCTGATTTGTTTGAACGAAACGGAAGAACCAATTGGTGCGATTGATTTGTACGACGCGGATTTTAGAAATGGAAATGCTGCAGTTGGAATTATTATTGGCGAAAGTTCCCACAAGCAGCAAGGTTACGCCCGAGAAAGTATCGAATTAATGGTGAATTATGCACGCGAATATTTAGCGCTACACAATTTATATTGTTCCATTCAAGCGGATAATATCGAAAGTATTGGTTTGTTTTCAACATGCGGATTTATCCAAACGGGTATTCGCAAAGAATGGTTTTTACACAAAGGTCAACGTATTGACGAAATTAATTTTCAATTATGTCTAAAAGAAAAATAATCATTGGCCTTGGCGGTCCGCTTCTACTTTTAAGTCTTTTATTACTTCCAAAGCTTTCTTTGTTTCGGAATAGTAGGATTTTAACATTAAACAATTCTGCTTCCGTTACGTATTTTATAAAAGCACCAATCTCGGTGGAAGATTTGGCAGAAGATTTAAAAAAACAAGGCGTAATCGACAAAGTGGATGCTTTTGTGGATGTAGCAGAATACAAAGGTTTATCGCAGAAAACAATCGCATTGGGTAAATACATTATTGCACCGGAAACGCAGTATAGAACGCTTTTAAACGGTTTCACCTTAAATTCTGCAGGAAATGGAAACGCGGAGGTCGAAGTGGATGTTACCTTTAATAATTGTCGGGATGTTTACCAAATGGCTGGGAAAATCTCCACCAAATTAGCTGTCGATAGTTTGAAATTAGTGGATTATCTAACGAATTCTGAAACACTGAAAAAATACGGTTTTACGCAGGAGCAATTTCCAGCTATGTTTTTACCGAATACCTATAAAATGTATTTTGATACAGATGAGAAACAATTCGTAGCGCGCATGGCGGATGAATTTAAGGCGTTTTGGAACGAAGAAAGAAAGCAGAAATTGAATAAAATTGGATTAAAATCAGAATCGGAAGTTGTCACATTAGCAAGTATTGTGTATTCCGAACAATCCAGAAACAAGGAGGAATGGCCGGTAATTGCTGGCTTGTATTTAAATAGAATTCAACAGGGAATAAAATTACAATCGGATCCGACTTTTAAATTTTGCTGGGGAGATAAATTAGCTGGCGTTCAGCGCATGTTGAATGTGCACAGAGATATTGTGTGTGCGTATAATACGTATCAAATCAATGGTTTACCGCCTGGGCCAATTTGTATTCCACCGGCTGAAGTGGTAGATGCTGTTCTAAATCGAGAGGAGAATAAGTATATTTTTATGATGGCGAAACCAGATTATTCTGGTTTGCACGATTTTGCGATAGAGTATTCCAAGCACTTGAAGTATGCTAAGATATACCAGAATTGGTTGGCAAATGAATTGAAAAATTAGTAGTAATGGAAGACGATAAAAGAAGAAATTTCCTAAAATTAGGTTTAATCGGAGCAGTAGTTGGATCGATTCAACCACTAAAAGCTGGTGGTTTGTTTACGCGATCCTTTGAAACAAAAATCGATGGTCCTCTGGTAGTTTCTACTTGGAATCACGGTTTGGCAGCGAATGCTGCCGCTTGGGAAATTTTATCGAAAGGTGGAAAAGCCCTCGACGCGGTCGAAAAAGGTGTGCGCGTTACGGAAGCAGATGTTACAAATCGAAGCGTTGGAATTGGTGGAATGCCGGATCGCGACGGACACGTAACGCTAGATGCGTGTATCATGGATGAAGAATCGCGCTGCGGCGCGGTTGGTTTTCTCGAAGGAATAGACCACCCAATTTCAGTTGCCCGTGCAATTATGGAAAAAACACAGCACGTTATGTTGGTTGGTTCCGGCGCGAAAAAATTTGCTTTAGAGCACGGTTTTGGACAAATAAAAACGCCAATTCCTCCGGTTAAGGAAGAATATAAAAAGTGGAAAAAAGAAAACCAGGATTTATTTAAAAAACCGGAAATAAACCATGAAAACCATGATACTATTGGCTTATTGGCATTGGATATTCACGGAAATTTAAGCGGTGCATGCACAACAAGTGGCTGGGCATATAAATTACATGGAAGATTGGGCGATTCTCCAATTATTGGCGCTGGTTTGTTCGT
>CAIYXD010000180.1 GCA_903930085.1 uncultured Flavobacteriia bacterium | reverse complement strand
GTTTCCGGATTTTCGCCAGTCACAAACAAGAATTTGGCTGCAGGATTCTTTTTATTTAAAACGTTAAAGTAATCCAACATTTCCGAAAGCATGTACCACGTTCCAATTGAACCGACATAACCTAGAATAAAATCGGTGGTATTAATTCCAAGTTGTTGCCGCAATTCCTCTTTTTTCTCTTGTTGAATTTTTTCAGGATCAAATAAATCCAGATCTACGCAGCACGGAATTACTTCAATTTTTGGTGGATTAGTGTTGAATTCCGACCAACTTTCAATTTCCTCTTTTCCATTGTAGGTGAGTGAAATAACATAATCTGCAGTGGAGAAAAATTGAATTTCTTTTTTCTTAAAGAAAGAATATACCCCTTTGAAAATTGGATTTTTCAAGTCCCAAATATTTCCATCGACGCGTTCGTCTGCCCAAAATCCTCGCATATCGAAAAGGAAATTTGTGCCAAACCGCTTTTTCATCCCCATTCCTACCAAAGCAGAAATATAACTTCTGCAGTGAACTATTTTAAAGGCATGCTGTTGGTGCAAATTTTTCGCTAGCTGCCTAATTCGAGTAACATCGTATAGCGTAGAAAGCAATGGCGGTTTTTTTGTGTATTTCAAAGGATGCCAAACAATTCCATCGCGATCACAAATTGCTTGAATATGCTCGCGGTGAATTTTATATTTCTCCTCCTTTTCAAAACTTATTAAGTGAAATTTAAATCCCTCTTTTGATAAACCGGATAAGTACGGTAAAACCTGCGATTGTCCCAAAGGATCGGTCATTCCATCGTAGGAAATGTAAAGTACATGTGTTAAATCCAGATTCCTAATTTCGCTCACATCCATTTTTGATACCACATTTGAAACATCAGTAAATACCATAACTTCATATCTAGTTCCTTTTTTCCTTGAAAGAAATCTGTTTTTAGTTTAAGAACAAATTCCCAATGAAAAATACCTTGCTCTTTGATTTTTGTTTCCTGTAAATTTTCCTCCACCAATTCGCGCAAATCATTTTGCAACCAATGTGCAATAGGAATAGCAAATCCCATTTTTGGGCGATCCATCATTTCTTTTGGAAGGTAATCGTGCACTATTTCTTTCAGAATATATTTCTTTTCTCCATTGTGGTATTTAAAATCATCCGGCAAAGTTGCTGCCCATTCTATGATACGGTGATCTAAAAATGGTTCTCGCCCTTCCAAACTTGCTGTCATTGTTGCACGGTCTACTTTTTGTAATATATCGTCCACCAAATACGTTTGGTAATCAATCGCCATCATATAAGCCAACGGAGAATAATTTTCAGCTTGCAAGGCATTGGAAAGGTATTTTGTTTCCAATCTATTTACGTTTGAAAGAAGCACGTTTTCAAGCTGTTTGTCGGTGTATTGCTGACTCAAACTCAACATGATTTGCTGAGGTGAAGGATTTCGGAGAATTCCTTTCAGTTTTTCATAGCGGTTGTGAAAGTTGTATTTATTTTTTAAAACTGGAATTTTCTCAGAAGGAACAGCATCCATTATTGTTGCAATGGATTTCCGTACAAATCCCGGAAGGTTTTCCATTTTTTTTCCATAACGAATTAAATAATCATAGCGGTTGTACCCTGCAAAAACCTCGTCGCCTGCATCTGCGCTTAAAGCAACTGTAACGTGCTTTCTTGCCATGATACTGACCAACGTTGTTGGAATTGCGCTACTATCAGCAAAAGGCTCATCGTAATAAAAAGGCAATTGCTCAATAAGATTCAATGCATCTTTTTGTGTGCATTCAATTTCCGTATGGTCCGTTCCCAAATAGTTAGCAACATCTTTGGCATACGGCGCTTCATTTAAACCAATATCCGGAACGGCAATAGTAAACGTTTTTAATTTTTCTGTTCTGTTCTTTTGTAATAATGCTGTAACGCAAGCACTATCGTAACCGCCACTTAAAAATACGCCAACCGGCACATCTGCAACCATTCTATATTCGCAAGCTGAAGTAAGAATTTTTTCTGTTTCCAATTTTGCTTCTTGAAATGAAATTTTTGTTTTCGGCTTATTGTATGCGTCGTAAACATTCCAATAATTGAAAATTTTAAGCGATTGATCTTCGAGTGATAGAAAGGCATAATTGCCAGGTTCCATTTTAAAACAATCTTTAAATATGCAGTGAGGTGTTGGAACATTTCCATATTGCATGAAAGCGCCAACAGCATTCAAGTCAATTTCTTTTTGAAAGGATGGATGTTCGTGAAAAGCTTTTAATTCAGAAGCAAAAAGGAAAAGTCCATCTTTGAAATAATAAAACAGTGGCTTTACACCAGCACGATCGCGAGCTATAAAAAATTTACTGGATATAGAATCAAAAAGCACAAAAGCGAACATTCCGATTAATTTCCCCAAGCAATCTTTTCCCCATTCAGCATAAGCATGCAATAGCATTTCGGTATCTGATTCGCCAACAAACGTATGTCCAAGGTTGGAAAGTTCTACTTTAATTTCTTGGTAATTATAAATTTCGCCGTTAAAACAAATCCATAAATGCGCGAATTGCATCGGTTGTTTTCCGCGCTCAGAAAGGTCAATTATTGCCAACCTTCTATGGCCAAATCCAATTTGCGCGTTTTGTTCCTCTAAAAATAGTGTTCCACTCCCATCTGGACCTCTGTGGTAAAGCGTATCTGACATTTTACGAAGAATGTCTTCATGGGATGTTTTTTTGAAATCAATAAAACCGGTTATTCCGCACATGATGCGAAAATAATCATGAAAAATGAATTAGATACACCAAATATCACTTTTATACCTGTTTTTCTTCATTTCATCCCAATTTATTAAATAAATAAACGAGTTAATTGTACATTTACGCTGTTAAAAAAAGTAATGATTATGAAACGAAACCAAATAATACTGCTGAGTATTTTCCTCCTCATAACCGGGCTAATTTTCATTCGCGTAAGTTCTAATAAAAAAACACCGATAAAAGAGATTAAGTCTGGTAAAACAACTCTTTATGTTCCAGTTGGAAATGTTCTAAATTCTGCCCGAGATCTGCAATTGATTTCCTACGGTCAAATCGCACCGGCTACTGAATTGGAAATTTCATTTGAAGTGCAAGGGAAATTAGAAAAAGGAGATCTTGTAATGAAACCGGGAGTAAAATTCAAAAGCAACCAACTTCTCTATAAAGTAAATCAGGAAGAAGCATTTTATTCCCTAAGTTCCAGAAAATCGCAACTTTCCAACCTCGTAATTGCTGCTATGGCAGATATCGAAATGGATTTTCCTTCCGAAAAAAGTAAATGGACAGGATTTTTGGAAAATCTTTCACCAGAGAAAAGATTAGCAGATCTTCCGGCGTTTCGCTCTTCCAAAGAACGCATGTTTATTACTTCCAAAGGAATTGCTACAGAATATTACAGCATTAAAAGTTTAGAGGCAAGAATGGAGAAATATTTTTATTTGGCACCATTCAATGGAACAGTTGTGGAAGTATATGCTGAGCCGGGAGCAATTGCAAATCCTGGTGGACGCATTGCAAAAATTGCTAAAACGGGTGAAATGGAAGTTAAAGTTCCAATTTCGTTGTCTACAATTAAGAAATTTCAGCAAGAAGGTTTGGCAACTTTTACCGATGGTACCGGCAAATTAGTTGGTAAAGGAAAAATTATTCGTGTTTCGGATGTTATAAATCAGCGGACACAATCAGTGGATGTTTACTATTCCATTCAGGCAGAAAAGGAGGAATTGATCTTTAATGGTCAATTTGTTTCTGCGGCGATTAATCAATCTGCTGTCATAGAAAGCTTTGCTGTTCCCCGTTTGGCGGTAAAAGAAAATAAAGTTAAAATTCTTGTGAAGGATAAATTGGTGCAGCGCGAGGTTGTAATTGTTGGCAATAAACCAGACACACTTTTTGTGAGTGGTTTAAAAAATGGTGATCAACTTGTTTTGGAGCAGATTGAAGCTTCAACGGAAGTGAAAGTTTACAAAGGAATAAAGCGCTAAATAGGATGAGAAGTTTAATTTCCTTTTTTATAAAAAGAC
>CAIYXD010000179.1 GCA_903930085.1 uncultured Flavobacteriia bacterium | reverse complement strand
TCAGAATTGATCAATGGAATAAAACAACCTATTGAATCTATTAATTCTATCAATTGATACACCCCTGGAGTTGTTCCTAAGTCAATTGAAGTTGCGCCGGTAATAGGAGATTGAATTACGCCATCCAAGGAATAACCAACAATTAAATCTCCAGTTCCATTTCCTTGCACAACAATATTTTCGATTACATCACCAAAACAATAGGTATCGCCAGCGGAGATGGAAATAAACTGGGGCAATGGATTTTCAGCAACAGAAATCGTTCCATTAAACGTTCCAAGGCACGAAGAACTATCCGTAACTGCGAGAATGGAATAATCTCCTTCATCAGCGTTGGATAAAGAATAAACTGAATTGGAAAGCGCTACAATTGGTTGCGCAACGCCATCAATTGCATACGTTAGCGATATTGGGAAATTCCCACCTGCAATATTAAAAATCACATCTGGAATACTGTCACCAACGCAATAATTACCTCCGCCGCTTAGTGTCGCGTTTGGACAAGGGCAAGGAGCAACGGGAACAATTATGGAAGTGGAGCACGCATCGTTTCCATTTGTGTAGGTAACCGTGTAAGTTGTTGTTGTAGTGAGGTTTTCCACTTGCACCGGTAAATCAACTGTTCCTGTAATTTGTGCATAATCGTACCAATATGGCGTGCAATCCGAAACAGATGTAATGGAAACATTATCCAATCCCCAATGGTCGTTCAAATTTCCGGAAGAACCGGTTTGTGCCCATCTAATTTTTGTACTAGCCGTTTCTGCAGCTGGTGGAATATTATAACAATACTGATTCCAGGAAGTCATTTGCGCATTTGTTCCACCGCCATTTGTTGAATTCCCAACGCCTGCAGGTCCAAAATACTCGATTGTGACCCAACTTAAACCATTATCTATACTATAATCAAAGTAAACGCCTTCATTTGCCAAATCTATTCCTTCACATGGCGTTGGTGCGCCCTGCGTTGCAAAATCCAAATAAAAGCAAATTTCACCACCACAAGACAAATCCAAACCAATGGTTTCTATGATTCTAGGATGCGGTGAGGAACTTCCCATCCACATATAAACACCACCATCAATGGAAAGATCACATGGATTATTAAACGATGCGGTAACGTTACTTGACCAACCGGATCCTGCGCTAGAAAGATCAAAATCATTTTCCAAAGCCACAGATGACGCTCCTTGTCCAGCTGCAGTAAGTAAAATCTCACCTCCAAGACATTCCAATGTTGGTTCGGTTTGCAATCCACAATATACATCCGCGTTCCATCCGCCATAGCTAACAGAACCGTCCGTTGTAAAGTTGAACGTTAAGCAACCATTAGTAGATGTAATTATTCCTGGGTTATTAGAACCGGAATAAGTACTGATTTGCGGTGAACTCAGACTATTTCCATCATAAATGGACAAGAAATCGAAATTAGATTCCAATTGAAAAGTTAAAAATTCTACTGTAATCTGTTCTAAAGGGTCATCCGAACAAATGGTTTGCGTGAAACTTTGACTATTCCCATAATTTGCCGTTGGACCTCCTGGGTCGTAAAAAGAACCGAAACACGTGCTAATAGGATTGTTTGACATGGTATAAATTACTGGCGTCGGTGGAATTCCTCCCAAGGTATAAGTCAATTCAATCGAACATGGTGTAACAATACATGCCGGACAAGAACCTCCGCAGTCAATGCCCGTTTCCGCACCATTTTGAATTCCATCACTGCACGTTTGAGAAAATGAAAATGTAGCAATTGAAATAAAAAATACAGAAAGTATTTTAGTAACGATTCGTTCCATGAAACTAGTTGTTAATTTTATTAATTGTTGCAGCATTCACTGGCGTTATAGTACTATTCTTTAAGTGAAAATCACTTAATCTACTGCCACCTGTATAGCGGTCATCCAAAAATTTTGAGAATATCTGCAGACTTGTTTTTTCATAAATTCCACAGACTCCTTCTATTTCTTCATTTGCGTTCAACTCAACTGAAAAAGTATATTCTTCAGGATAATCGCAGGTTTTACATACACCATTATAATACAAAATAGCGTGCCATGAAATAGTTGCTTTCTGTGCACTAGTATTCTTAACTTTTAAAAGAATAAGTTCCTGATCGTATCCAATTTCTGGATCACATTTAGAAAATTTGTAATCAATTTGAAAACCAGGATTACTGACCAAATTTGTCCATGCTGCCGCATAAACTGTTTGTTTTCCCAATGCATTAATTGAAATCATTTTCTCCTGAGCAAATGTTGGGCTGAGCAGGAAAGACAAAAACGAGAGTATGATTATTTTTCTCACAGTAGTAGTTTAAAAATTATAAAGTAAAACACTTACGAAATATACGATTTTTTTCCTGAAAATTTAATTTTCAAACTAAAAAAAGGACCACAAAAAATAATCGAGTTAAAAAGATAGTTTAAAGTATTGAACTCAACATGGTGCAAAGCTCTTGAATTTCAGTAAAACTATTATACGAATGTATGCAAATACGCAAACTCTCGTCTCCTTTTTTTACTGTTGGGGAAAAAATTGGTTTCACAGCTATGTCCTCATTTGCCAATTGAGCGGATATCCTTTTAAGCGCACTAATATCGCCAATGCGAAGCATTTGTATTGGCGAATTGACTGCGGAAATTAAATTATTGGATTTTAATTCTGCCCGGAAAAACGCGCAATTCTGTTGGAGTATTTGCTGTTGTTCTTGTAAGCCATCCCAAAGCACCATTTGTTCGATTCGTGCATAATCTTTTGGCGGCATTGCTGTTGTGTAAATGAATGGTCGTGCAAAATTCACAAGAAAATCGATCATTTTTTTCTCACCTAAAACACACGCACCATGTGCACCATATGCTTTTCCAAAAGTCACCACTTTTGCAAAAACAGCCTCATTCAAGCCCAATAAATCTACAATTCCCCTTCCGTTTTCACCAAAAACGCCGCAAGCATGTGCTTCATCTACAATTAAAAAAGCCTTTTTTTCATTGGAAATAGCAACAATTTCTGCCAAGGGTGCAAAATCGCCATCCATGGAATACAAACTTTCCACTGCGATATAAACGGAGCCACTTGCATGCTTTATTTTATGCAAAAGGTCTTCTGTTGAATTATGTTTAAATGCAAACGAATTAGCCAGCGAAAGTCGAATGCCATCGCGCACGCTAGCATGAATATTTTCATCGTAAATAATGGTGTCGCCGCGCTGCGGAAGAGTACTAAACACAGCTAAATTAGCCACATAACCGGAGTTTAATACCAGCGCTTTTTCTGCATTAAAAAAACGAGCCAACGATTTTTCACAACTTATTGCTTCTAAAGAATTACCCGAAATCAGGCGCGATCCTGTTCCTCCGTTTTCGCTACTTGCTATTTCAATCGAATTAATTTTGGAAAACCCAAGGTAAT
>CAIYXD010000178.1 GCA_903930085.1 uncultured Flavobacteriia bacterium | reverse complement strand
CAAGTGAAAGAGGCGTATTATTCAATGGATAATCCTAGAAATCAGATTTCATCGTATGTTTTTGACGATGTGCGGGCGGAAGTTCCGAAATTAGATTTGGATGACGTTTTTGCGCGCAAAGAAGATATTGCCTTCGCCGTACAGAAGAATATCCATGAAAGTATGGATGAATATGGTTACCAGATCATCAAAGCGCTAATTACAGATATCGATCCTGATCACAAAGAGAAAGATGCAATGAACCGAATTAAAGCTGCCAAAAGAGATCGCGAAGCTGCATTGGAAGAGGGAGAAGGAAATAAAATTAAAATTATCAAAGCTGCGGAAGCGGAAGCGGAATCAAAAAGACTTTCCGGAGAAGGAATCGCAAAACAAAGGCTTGAAATCGTGCGTGGTTTTAAAGAATCGGTGGAAGATTTTAAAAAATCATTGGACTCAGTTACCCATGAGGAAATCATGCAATTTGTATTGATGACGCAGTATTTTGATACTATCAAGGACATTGGTGCAAATTCTAAAAATTCTTCGATTCTTATGCCACATTCACCTGGTGGAATGCGAGAATTTCAAGACCAGATTATATCCGGTACATTTGTAGGACAAAAATTAAAGGATAATATTGACAACGCATAATGTATAAATAGATTGAAAAGGCCTCATTGAAGTGGGGTTTTTTCAATTTCTAACAGTTTGAAAAACTTCTTTTTTTCGAAATTGTGAATGGTAGAGTTATGCTATGTATTCAGCGGAATGAAATTCCTTAATATTCGATAAATTCAAACTGCCCATTCCGCACTTTAAGTGTATCCGAAAAACCAGTGCGATAAAAATTAGCCTGAAAAAAACCACTCATCTTTTTTGTGGTAAAATTGTGGGCACTTATTGCATACACGCCATTGTTGGAATTCAGGTAAAATATTCCGTTTTTTGTTGCAAAGGAACCCAAAGCGGGTAAATCAAAATTACCAATAGTTCCTGAATTCCCTAAATTGAATTGAAATGAAAGGGAATCATTTGCTGCAGTCAGAAGCCAGGCAGTATCATAAATAAGAGTTTTTATTGGCATGGACATCGGAACACCATTGCATTCCAAATAGATGGCAGATGGTTCATACGGAATGCAGGGCGCACAATTCCCACCGCAATCAATTCCTGTTTCTCCTGGATCTAAAAATCCGTTGGAACATGCATCAATTATCACTTCCTTTTCTTTACACGAAGAAATAATAGCTAACATTGCAGCAAAATAAAAAAGTACGGTTTTCATATAAAATAAAACGAAGATACAAATATTCTCAAAGTAAAAGTGCAGACTGAAAAAAGTACATATCGAACAATAAAGTCAATTTCAGAAGGAGTTTACAAAGAAAAAGGTTCTAAATTTATTGCCTATGCCGTTGCTTGTTATGCAGAAGAAGAAGCTAAAAAACACCTGGATTCATGGAGAAAACTGCATTACCAATCTAGACATGTTTGTTACGCATACCGATTTGGATTGGATCAAAAAGTGTTTCGGGCAAACGATGACGGCGAACCAATGAATTCGGCAGGCGCGCCAATTCTTGGGCAGATTCAATCCAACGATCTTACCAATGTTTTAATTGGTGTCGTTCGGTATTTTGGCGGCACAAAATTAGGCGTTGGCGGATTGGTTCAAGCCTACAAAAGTGCTGCAAAAGACGCGATTTTAAACGGGGAAATAATTGAATTAGAAGTTTTTGAATGGGTGCAAATTACCTTTGATTATTCTGCCATGCCAGCAGTGATGAACATTTTGAAAAAACACCAACTTGTTATGAAAGAGCCCTTGTTTGAAGCGGAATGCTCGCTTATGTGTAATTTTACACTGCAGAAAAAAGAAAGTATTAAACAGGAATTCTTGGGTATTGCTTCTGTGAAGTTAACTAGTTTGGGTGTTTATTAAGAAATTGAAAATAAAGAGATTAAAATGGAATTATTACAGAAGCTTGTAGAAGTAAGAGGTGCATCAAGCGATGAAGCGGCAGTAAAAGAATTTATCCTAAATCACGTTGCCGAAAACGCTGAAAAATGGAAGGTAAACCCCGAGATTGTTCACGGTAATGGTTTTCAAGATTGCGTAATTCTTATTTTCGGTAAACCAACTACAGCAATATATGCACACATGGATACGATTGGGTTTTCCGTTGGCTATAATAAGGAATTGATTAAAATCGGTTGGCCTAAAACGATAGATGGCTTGCAATTGGTCGGCTCTGATTCTTTCGGGGAAATCGAAACGGAAATGATAGTGATCGACGAAGAAGACGGAACGAAACAATTAAAATATGTTTTTGATCGGGAAATTGACAGAGGCACAATCCTAACCTTTACCCCAAATTTTAGAGAAACAGAAGATTCCATTCAATCGCCATACATGGATAATCGACTTGGCATGTGGAATGCTTTGAAAGTTGCAGAAACGCTTGAAAATGGCGCGATAGTTTTTTCTACGTATGAGGAACATGGCGGAAATACAGTTGGCTTTTGTGCAAATTACCTTCTCCAAAAACATGGTGTACAACAAGCTTTAATTTCGGATATAACATGGGTTACAGATGGAGTAGTGCATGGCGGTGGTGTTGCAATTTCGATGCGCGACAGTGGTTTGCCACGAAGGGTTTATTTGAACAGAATTATACAATTAGCAAAAGAATCTGGTGTCACTTTTCAATTGGAAGTGGAATCGGCCGGAGGAAGTGATGGAACGCAGCTGCAAAAGTCAGATTTTCCGATTGACTGGTGTTTTATTGGCGCTCCTGAGGATAATGTGCACACGCCGGACGAACGAGTAGCGAAATTTGATTGTATGTCAATGGTTGATTTGTACCGTTATTTAATGCTGCATTTATAATAAAAGTAGTATTTTCGAAAGAAAGGAAAAATATGGATGAAAATCTAAGTTGTCAGTTATACAGATACGATCAAGAATTTTTTCTTGTAACACGCAATACACCTGAATTTTTTGCCACGGAGTTCATTGAAATTGCGCGCGATGAGGGTCAAGTTACCTGGCTAAATTATCATTCTCTAGCGAATCGGGAACCAATTGAAAAACTGTGTGAGCACTTGCATATTGAGCGCCTATCCGTTGAAGACATTTATACAGAGAAAAAACGTCCGAAATTAGAAGAATACGCTAACTATATGTTTTTTTCCGTGCGTTCGGCCTTACCTGCTGAAAACAATATTTTTGTGCTGCAGCAAGAGCAAATCTCCTTCATTCTTGGCAAAAATTACCTTATTTCCTTTCAACAAAAAAGCTCGGAACATTTTACAGATGTGCGGGATAGGATCGAAAAAAAACGTGGTAAAATTCGCTACAAAGGAGCTGATTTTTTGTTGTTCCGCATGCTCGATGCAATCGTTGATAATTATTTTGAAGTTTTAGTGGATATTACGGATTCCATCGAAAAGCTGGAAATGAAATTAATTCGTGTTGCGAATAGCGATACCTTAAAAATGATTGAATTTCAAAAAAGAAAATTAATTGAACTGAGAAAAATTGTTTTGCCATTAAAAGATGTAGCTTTTCAATTGGAGAAAACACAAAGTCAATTTATTAATTCAGATAACCATCCTTATTTTGCCGATTTAAAAGAAAACTGCTTGGCAGTAATGGAAGAAATAGATGCGAACAAGCAAATTTTGGAGGGAATGGCTAACTTGTACTACGCTATTCAGGGACAGCGCATGAATGAAATCATGAAGGTTTTAACCGTTGTCAGTGCAATTTTTATTCCTTTGACCTTTATTGTTGGTGTATACGGAATGAATTTTAAATACATGCCCGAGCTTGAATATAAATATGGTTACTATACAATTGTTGCCATCATGTTCGCTATTTCAATTTCACTTTTACTATTTTTTGTAAAACGCGGTTGGCTTAAAAGAAAATAACCTAGGAGATTGACCATTCCTTTTTTTATTCAAAAAAAAACGCTTCAGGAAATCCCGAAGCGTTAAAAAATAATTTTTATACGTTTTATTTCACCATTGCTTTTGGCGCAGCGGCTAAAATTGTAGGATCTGTTTCTGCTGCAAATTTCTCAAAGTTCTTCACGAATTTTGTAGCTAAATTATTTGCAGTTTCATCGTAAGCCGCTTTGTCAGCCCAGGTCATTCGTGGATTTAATATCTCAGAAGGAACTCCCTCACAAGCAGTTGGCATCTCCAAATCAAAGATTGGAAGCATTTCAAATTTTACATCGTCCAATTTTCCGGTCAACGCTGCAGTAATCATTGCACGGGTGTAGGATAATTTCATTCTACTTCCTACGCCATACGTTCCGCCAGTCCAACCAGTATTGATCAACCACACTTTAATATCTTTACCATTCAGTTTTTCTCCCAATAGTTTAGCATATTTTGCTGGATGTAATGGTAAGAAAGCCGCACCGAAACAAGCAGAGAAAGTTGTTGTTGGTTCTGTAATTCCAACCTCTGTTCCAGCAACTTTAGCTGTGTAACCGGACATGAAATGGTACATTGCCTGTTCTTTTGTTAGTCGAGAAATTGGTGGAATTACACCAAAAGCATCTGCAGTCAAGAAAAATATATTTTTTGGTGCATTTCCAATCGATGGAACAGCAATATTATCGATAAAATCTATTGGGTAAGAAACGCGGGTATTTTCGGTAATTGAACCATCCGTATAATCCGGCATAGAAGTGCCTTCTGTGAAACCAATATTTTCCAAAATCGCTCCAAATTTGATTGCATCGTAAATTTGTGGCTCTTTTTCTCTCGAAAGATCAATCGTTTTAGCATAGCAACCGCCTTCAAAATTGAAAACCGTATTTTCTGCCCAACCGTGTTCATCATCTCCAATTAAACGGCGATTTTCATCTGAAGATAAAGTTGTTTTACCTGTTCCGGATAAACCAAAAAATACTGCAGTATCGTTATGTTCATTTCCAATGTTTGCAGAGCAATGCATGGAAAGTACATTTTTTTCGTGCGGTAAAACAAAGTTTAAAACAGAGAAAATTCCTTTTTTAATTTCACCAGTATATCCTGTACCACCGATGATGATCATTTTTTTAGTGAAGTTTAAAATAGCAAAATTCGCTTGACGTGTTCCGTCAATTTCAGGATCTGCCTTAAAACCAGGTGCACACACAATATGCCATTCCGGTAAAAAGTTTTCTAAATCGGTATCTGTCGGTCGCAAAAACATGTTGTAAGCAAACATATTTCCCCAAGAAATTTCATTTACAACTCGAATATTCATTTTGTAACTTGGATCGGCACACGCAAAAGCATCCCGCACATAAACATCTCTGCCATTCAAATACGCTTTCATTCTGTTGTAAAGTGCATCGAATTTTTCTGGTGTAAACTTAATGTTTACATCGCCCCACCAAACTGCATTTTCCGTTTTTTCGTCACAAACTACAAAGCGATCTTTTGGCGATCTACCAGTGAATTCACCGGTTTCGATAGCAAGCGCTCCAGTATCGGTTAATTCTCCTTGACCGTTAAGGATTGTGTCTTCTACCAATTCAGAAGGTGAAAGGTTCCAGAATTGATTTCCTAGATTGTTTAAGCCAATTGACTCATTTAGATCTGTGTTTTTTCCGAGTTTCCCAAATACGTTCATATATTCTTATTTACAGCTAAAGCTTTATTTCGCTTGCAAAATTAACGGAACTATTTGGACTAGTTGCAATTTTTAAGTAGAAATTTCACACAAAATACACCACTTGTTAATAACTGCTATTCCGCACTGGTAAAGGGTTTTAAACATTTCTTTATGTGTAAATTTGACACTAAGTAAGGCGGATTTCGTGTTTTTAACTAGATGAAAAAGTTTTGAATATCCGCTAAAAAAACGAAGGAAATTTAACTTAATATTTAATTCAGTAAAAGATGATGGAAAAAATCAGATTTTTCTTTTCGAAAATTATTATTTCACAATGTATTCGAAACGATCAGGCCAACCATCCAAGATAAATACATTACGGGCTCCAATTGTCTTATTGATTAGAATTTGTGTAAGATCGATCTCAAATGTCACATTTTTTTCTGCAATACATGTTTCCTTCATTTTTGGTTGAACCAATAAAATCCTGCGTATAGGATTGATTTCATTTGATGCATATTCCAGCCCAATTGCTTTAAAACGAATTGTATCACAATTTCCCAAATAGGTTAAGTCAACAAGCATTTTAGAGTCAACCATCGTTACTTTTTGGATATTTAAAGTCTCAAAAACCTCCTCTTTTTCACCAATTTTAGCAACGATTTTTACCAACTGCTTTTCATTTGTTTTCTTAGCATCGACATCGGTAATGGCATTTTCTTTTACGCGACAACTAATTAGAATAAACAAAATACTTACGATAGATAGAATTTTCATGGAATTGTGCTTTGTGTTTTTTTGGTGCTTAATTTATTCAAAAGTATAAACAATTCGTTCAGCCCATCCTTCTAAATTTAAAAATATTTTACTTTCTGCTTCTTGCTTGTAGGCCAAGGCTGTAATATCTATTTCAAGCGTTTGTTCGATAAGTTTCTTGCATGCATCGCCATTTGCAGTATGCACAAGTTGAATAGAACGAATTGGCGGAAGCGATTTTGCTATTACTAGCGAACCAATACATTGAAAGGTATGGTTTTCACAACCACCGCTGTATTGAATAGCAAGGAACAATTTATTTCCTTCCATCCGAACAGATTTAATTGTAACAGGATCCGAAGGTGCATTAATTTTTCCAAGTTCAGCAGTGAGCATCGTTTTAGAATTAGTATCGATTTGAGATTTTTCAAGATTCTTTTGGGTTTTACATCCCACTGTTGCCAATAAAAGACAAAAAATAACTATGTTTTTCATACCGTGTTTTTTTTCGGGTTGTAAGCAAAGATAATACCATTGATTTATTTTCAGTTAGAAAGAACTAGTAATTAGGCAATAATATTTGAAAGTGCTCTTTCTTTCCGTAATTTTGCAGCATGAAAACAAAAACGCTCAAAAAAAATAAAATTAATGTCGTAACCCTTGGATGCT
>CAIYXD010000177.1 GCA_903930085.1 uncultured Flavobacteriia bacterium | reverse complement strand
CTAGAAGCAAAAATTGTGGAAAAAATTCAACCGCTTGTAAATGTTGGTTTGGGCTATCTTAAAGTTGGTCAAGCTTCGAGTACTTTAAGCGGTGGTGAAGCGCAACGCATTAAATTAGCATCCTTTTTAGCAAAGGGGACAAATGCACCTTCTACCCTATTTATCTTTGATGAACCGACAACTGGATTGCATTTTCACGATATCGACAAATTGATAATTGCCTTTAATTCCTTGATCGATGCTGGACATTCTATCATCGTGATTGAACACAATACAGAAGTGATTAAATGTGCCGATTGGATAATTGATATCGGTCCGGAAGGCGGAAAAAATGGTGGGAATATCTTATTTACAGGTACACCAGAATATTTGGTGAAATTACCCGATAATTCAACTGGGAATTTTTTGAAGGTTAAACTTAACCAATAAATAAATCCTTTTCTTTTGAGAAAAGCTCATTCTCGCTGCGCGCTATAACGGCGGAAGCAAGGCAGTTTCCGAGAACGTTTACGGAAGTTCTTCCCATGTCCATCAATGCATCTACTGCAAGAATAACACTAGCTTGTTCCGGTTCCACGCCAATTGTAACAACCGTTCCTGCAAGAATTACAAATGATGCACCACGAACACCGGCAACGCCTTTACTCGTTAACATCAATACCAAACAAATACTAATTTGTTCCCCGATGGACAAATTGATTCCTGCCATTTGCGCCAAGAAAACAGAAGCCAAGGATAAATAAAGCGTTGTTCCGTCCAGATTAAAACTATAACCAGTTGGAATAACAAAACCAACAATTTTCTTCGGAACCCCAAAATTCTCCATGTTTTCCAACGCTTTCGGCAATGCCGCTTCGCTACTAGCTGTTGCAAAAGCGATAGAAACCGGCTCTGCAATTGCTAGAAGAAACTTTTTAATTGGAATTTTTGCCAGTAATGCGATTGGTAATAAAATCACCAAAATAAATATTAGTAATGCAATATATAAGGTACCAACTAGTTGCATCAAATTATATAAAATTCCAACCCCAGACTTTGCAACCGTGCTCGCTAGTGCGCCAAAAACCGCAATTGGAGCAACATACATTACAAGATCTGTAAACTTGAACATTACCTCCGCTAAACTTTCACTAAAACTGAGCATTACCTCTTTGTGTTTCGCATTTTTCAACATTGCAACGCCCATCGCAAAAAGTATGGAGAAAACAACTACTTGCAGAACTTGATTTTCAGCAATCGATTTAGCAATATTTTCTGGGAATATTTCAACAAAATGATCTTTTGGTTCTTCCTTTTGTTTCATTAATTCAGCAGATTTCTCCATGTCCTGCGAGCGTGCTTCAACTTTCACGCCAACACCGGCTTGGGATATATTTATAGAAGCCAAACCTATAAACAACGCAAAAGTTGTTACGATTTCAAAATAAAGAATGCTTTTTAATCCAATCCGACCAACTTGTTTTAAATTACTATGTCCGGCAATACCAATTACCAGCGTTGCAAAGATTAATGGTGCAACAAGCGTTTTAATCAAACGGAGAAATATCTTCCCAAAACGTTCCATTTCCAATGAGAAAGCAGGAAAATCCATACCTACTTCCACACCTAGTATCATCGATGAGAAGATCCATAAGGAAAGTTTTTTACGCTTGAATGCAATAAGGAATAAAAAAGCAATCAGTAGATAACGAATGATTTTGAATGCTGTAGGATCAAATCCAGGCAAGTTGCTTTCCATAAAAAATACTAATCCGATGTGCAGAAATGCCACAACGTACCAAAAAACAGTGTATAATGATTTGAATATTTTCATGTGGTGAATATAATAATTAATTTTTGTTCGATACCAAGACTCCTTATCCATCATTCATATATTCCATTTGACCGATAAAAAAATCTTTTTTTTCTTCGTAATTGATTGTTTAATGTAACTTTATTTGTAATATTGCACCATCAAAAAGGAATTTAACGGTTCCTGCCACAATCCAAACAATTTGATACACCCCAAAAAAAATCATTGCACTTTTTACGTATTTTATGGATAAAAAAGAATTAGAAGGTAAAAAACTTTCTGAGCTGCGCGAACTTGCCAAAAACAAAGGTATTTCTGATGTTGAATCTTTAAAAAAAGCAGGGTTAATTTCACTTTTAACAACACAAGGGTCAACTGAAACCGCTATAATTGCGACAAAGTCAGAAGCTATTGAATCGGAAACGATTGAGGAGCGACCAAAACGCAAACGAACACGCGTGGAAGGTGCTGAAATCGTCAAGAAACAAGGTAGTTTATTTACAACTCAAGAAGTAAAGCAGGAAGAAAAAAACGAAGAAACCAATCAAACGGAATCAACAGAAGTCGTTGCTGAAAAAATTGTTTCCAAAAAACAATCGGAAGTTATTCCTGAAAAACAACCCGAAATTGTACTGGAAACAGCAGTTTCCGTTGAAGAAGTTCAAACTGAAGCAAAAAACGAAGAACCTTCCAAAAGTCAAAAGCCACAAAGAAATATTCCAGAAAAACAAGGGCGCAACTTATTGGATATCATTAAAAAACCAGCTCCAGAAAAGAGTGCAGATGGAACGGAAGGCAATTCGGGAAATGAGGCAGCTTCTCCCGAGCGAAAAGAACGATTTGAAAGACCGCAGCGCACACCGAATGTACATGCAAATCAGAATAACCCAAATCAAAATCCAAATCGCACGCCAAATATCAATGCGAACCTGAATAATCCGAACCAAAATCCAAATCGTCGACCGCAACAAGAAAAAGTGCTGGAAGACAAAATGGATGATGCATACGATTTAGTTGGTATTGTTTCTGCAGAGGGTGTTTTGGAAGTTATTCAAGATGGTTACGGATTTTTGCGTTCTTCAGACTATAATTATTTACCATCACCAGATGATATTTACGTATCGCAAACACAAATCAAATTATTTGGTTTAAAAACAGGAGATACTGTAAAAGGGACAATTCGTCCGCCACGTGAAGGAGAAAAATTCTTCCCTCTTGTAAAAGTTGAATCTATCAATGGTCGCCATCCTTCTTACATTAGAGATCGTGTTCCGTTTCAATATTTAACGCCACTTTTTCCAGACGAAAAATTCAAATTAACGGGACACAAAAATGAATCTTTGTCGACTCGCGTAATGGATTTATTTGCGCCAATTGGAAAAGGCCAGCGTGGAATGATCGTGGCACAGCCAAAAACGGGTAAAACCATGCTTTTGAAAGATGTTGCGAATGCAATTGCGGCAAATCATCCGGAAACATATCTTATCGTTTTATTAATTGATGAAAGACCGGAAGAAGTTACAGATATGGCAAGAAGCGTGCGCGCTGAAGTTGTTGCATCTACTTTTGATGAACCAGCTGATCGTCACGTAAAAGTGGCAAATATGGTTTTGGAAAAGGCAAAAAGAATGGTAGAATGTGGACACGATGTTTGTATTCTTTTGGATTCAATTACGCGTTTGGCTCGTGCTTACAACACTGTTTCTCCAGCATCCGGAAAAGTTCTTTCTGGTGGTGTAGATGCAAATGCGCTGCACAAACCAAAACGTTTCTTCGGTTCTGCACGAAAAATTGAAAATGGCGGTTCACTTTCCATTATAGCAACAGCATTGACGGAAACTGGTTCCAAAATGGACGAGGTTATTTTCGAGGAATTCAAAGGAACGGGTAACATGGAATTACAGTTGGATCGTAAAATATCAAACCGTAGAATTTATCCTGCAATAGATATAACAGCATCCGGAACGCGTCGGGAAGATTTATTGGTTAGCAAAGATGTGCTGCAACGCATTTGGTTGCTGCGTAAATTTATTGCCGACATGAATCCTATTGAGGCGATGGAATTTATAAAATCACATATGGAGAACACTATTTCAAACGAGGAATTCCTTGTTTCTATGAACAGTTAATCCCAATATTATCTATATTTTTGTCCCGAAATGGAAATTCCGTTTCGGGACATTTTTTTTACTAGAATTATGAAAACAACCGTAAAAACAGGAATTATTGCCGCAGCAAGTTGGATCCTCTTAAAACTATCCTTTTTTTACTTGGGATTGTTTCCAGAAACCATTGCTCCAGCAGTTTTATTGAATATTCTAGGATTGCTTCTTGCGATTTCGATTGGTTTATTTGTGCAAAAAAGAAAGGACACAGAAGAAACTAGTGCTATGCATGATATTAAAAATGCACTAAGCGCGGGATTTCCATATGTTTTGCTAGTTTGTATCTTCATTTATCTTTATTACGCAAAGATAAATCCTTCCTATTATGCAAATCAAGTGGCTAAAAAGGAAATCGCTATTGAAAAAATGGTGAACGACCCAAAAGCATTGGAAGTATTCAAAGCATCACAGCCGGACGCGGAAGTTATGACGAAAGAAGCTATTGAAGCTAAATTAAAAGACAGCAACCGAAAAGGTGCATCACCCGGATTTACAGCAACACTGTCCGTTCTTTCCATGCTGCTTTTAGCAACAATTTACAGTATATTGGTGACAATAATTTACCGAAAGATTCTATTCAAACGCATCAAAGCGTAGCCAATAATTCCTTTCCTAAAGCATCGTAGTCTATTCCATCAAAATTTCCCGAAGACATCATTAGAAGCGCGGAATTATTCCAGTTTTTTGAATGAATAAAATCTAAGATTTCGGAAGTTTCCGTCATTACGGTTACATTTCCACCGAATCCTTCTGCTACCATTTCTTTGGTGATTGGCTCCAGTTTTTTATGCTTTACAACTTCTGGACTAAAATAAACAATTGCGGTATCTGCCATAGCCATGGCGTCTTTATAATGTGGGAGAAACTCTTTTTTCAACGAAGAAAACGTATGCAATTCCATACAGGCAACAACGTGACGATCTTTGAATTGCTCCTTTACAGCTTTCGTTGTCGCTTTTAGTTTTGAAGGCGAATGCGCAAAATCTTTAAACAAGATAAAAGTATCTTTTTCTACCACTTTCTGCAAGCGTTTTCCTGCTCCTGTAAAAGACTGAACAGATTCGAAAAACACGTGAGGATCAATACCGATGGCTTCACCCAAGCGCATTGCACCCATTAAATTCTGCAAATTGTGTCCGCCAAATATATTTAAATCATACGTTTTAGTATCGAAAAACAAACGCGTTCCATTTTCAATAACAGAATATTGAGGTGTTTTATAAGCAATTGTATTTATGGAAGAAGCGAATTTTTCACCAAGTTTATTGACTTCGGGATCCTCCACGTTATAAATCAACGTTCCGTTTGGCTCAATTAGGGAACAAAACGTTTCAAATTGCTCCACATAATTCTCAAATGTTGGAAATACATTAATGTGATCCCAAGCAATTCCACTTAGAATAGCAATGTTTGCATGGTACAAATGGAATTTTGGTCGGCGATCGATTGGCGAACTCAAATATTCGTCGCCTTCAAGAATCATAATTGGAGCATCATCCGATAATTGCACCATGCAATCGTAGCCTTCTAGTTGTGCTCCGACCATGTAATCTACTTGCATCTTAAGTTCATTCACAACATGCAACAGCATGGAAGTAATAGTGGTTTTGCCATGACTTCCGCCAATAACAACTCGGATTTTATTTTTGCTTTGCTCGTATAAATATTCCGGATACGAATAGATTGGAATATTCAATTCTTTGGCACGAAGCAACTCTGGATTATCTTCGCGCGCATGCATTCCTAAGATTACAGCATCAATTTTAGTAGAAATTCGCTCTGCTTCCCATCCGATTTTTTCTGGTAAAATCCCTTGTTTTTCCAAGCGCGTGCGAGAAGGCTCGAAAATCTCATCATCGGATCCGGTAACAGTTGTTCCTTTTCTACTTAAGGCAATTGCCAAATTATGCATTGCGCTGCCACCAATCGCTATAAAATGTACATTCATATCGTTTCTTTCTGGTTTTTCACAAAATTATAACCGTCGATTAAAACAGGCAGTAGAAGGAATAGAATACCAAAATCAGTTAGCAAGTGAAATATTTTTTCATTTTCCGGCTTTGCCATAACGACAGGTAACATAATGGCAGCAAGACCGATATAATAAATCCAGTCCCACCAATTTTGTTTTTTTGAAAACCTTCTTGTTACCATTTGAAAACCGATATATACGACAGTTAAAATCAATACGTATAAAGGCAATTTTGTTATTTCAACCAAGGTATTCACGTTCCAAAAATACAAGATAATCGTTGCTGCCAAGAATAATTTAGCCAAGATTAAGAGAGCAAATACAAATTTAGGTGTGTTCATGTTATTTATTTTGAAGTGAAATTAATACGAAATGCAGCACCAATTTCATGAGGACAAAAGAGTTACGCACAATTTATATTGCAAAAAATAAAAAACTACGCTTTAGAAAATGTCTTTTTCTTAATCCTTGAAATATTTCTTCATTCCCTTGCTTTTGAACCTCCCAATTTTTCCATTTTTCAAATCATAGAGCAAATAAACCTCCAGTTTTAAATTCGGATGACTGCTTATAAACTTTTTAGTTCCCTCCAAGCCCATTACCATAAAAACAGTTGCGTACGCATCCGAAGTAGAGCATTTATCCGAGATTACGGTCGCACTTAATAAAGAATGGTTAACGGGAAAACCTGTTCTGGGATCTAAACAATGTGCGTATTTTTTACCGTTTTTAACGTAGTATTTCCGGTAATTCCCGCTGGTAGCAATCGCTTTATTTGTGATGGACAAAATACTTTCCAAGCGTCGAACACCATCTTTTTGTTCATTTTCCTTTGGTACATCAATTCCAATATTCCAATTTTCCCCTGATCTATTTCTTCCCTTGACAATCAACTCACCACCAATTTCAACATAATAATTTTTGTGTCCTCTCGATTCAATAAATTCAGCAATTTTATCCACTGCCAAACCCTGAGCAATGGCATTAAAATCCATTTTAAAACGCTTGTCTATTTTTGTAAGATGTATGGTTTGATCCGTGAAATCAACCCTGTGTAATTTATCTTTTTCCGAAGAAACAAATTGAAGAATCGAATCAATTTTGGTCTTATTTAATGGCGATTCAATATTTTGCATAAATCCCCACCCTTCTACAAGTGGGAAAACGGAACAATCAAACGCGCCGTTACTTGTATGGAACACATCCATGCTTTCTTCGTAACATTCTTTAAAATAGCCAGTAGAATCGGTAAAGAAAGCAGATCCTTCCATCCTATTCATTTTACTGATTAAAGAAGAATCGATATACGTGGATAAAACGGTATCAAATTCCGCTAAAAGATTTTGAATCTCTAACTTGGTGAAATTCACCTCGTCTTCCGCAATAATTAGTTGATAGGTTGTTCCTTGCGTTTCTCCCTGAAAAATAAATCCTTCTTTAAAAACCGGCTCTTTTTCCGGTTGACAACCGACAAGAAATAAAATGAATACGAATTTAATAGTGTTTTTCCAACTGTGCGCCATCTGTGTCTTTTTGCCAATGGAATTCTGTTATTGCTTGTCCATTTTTTGAATACGTAATTGCTTGAATTGTTTGCGTTCGAACATACACATCACCGTGTCCTTCGATAACAACAATTCTGCGCGTTATTATTGCTGTCATCAATCCGTTTTTATCTTTCTGTGTAAACGATTCCTGCGAAACACCTTCGGGATATTTCTGTCCAAGCGTATTGGCAATTTTGGATTTAACTTGTACGTTATTGTCAATCGAATTTAGCGTTTCTTGGGTTTTGTAGTTTTTATCTTGTTGCTGCAAATTTGCAGATGCTGCATCCGTTG
>CAIYXD010000176.1 GCA_903930085.1 uncultured Flavobacteriia bacterium | reverse complement strand
TAATCTGAAGTGGTAGCGGCTGCGTAACCGTGAAAGATTGAATATCTGAACATCCATCCAAAGAGAAAACTTCTAACGAATACGTTCCCGGTGCAAAGTTACTTAGTGTAAAAGGAACCGTCGCAGCTACTTGAGTTGCGCCGTCCAAAGAATACGTTGCAATATTGACTCCATTCACCAAAATGGATCCATTTGTAAAGGAGTTACAGTTTACATTCGTAACAGCTATAGAAGTTATTTCTGTCAGTAATTCATTTACGGTTACAATTGCTTCGTCAAAACATCCTAAAAGTTCAACCTGATAAGTATAATCACCCGGCGGACTTACAGCAGGGTCATACGGCATAACAATTGGATTTCCATTCATATCCAACCATAATCCATTTGTCGCAGGAGTTCCAGAGATATTCAAAAATAAATCTACTGGAGCACTTTGTGAACACAAATCAATAGTGCCATCATTTCCAGCATCTGGATTAGAGGAAAGGGAAATTGCAATTGCATCCGAAACAGTGCATTCAGGCGCACCAATTGGATAAACCGATAATGTAAGTACGGTTGGATTCGTTAAAGAAAAAACAGGATCTAAAATCGCTGCATCCGTTAAACCAACAATCGGCGTCCAACTGTATATAAAATCACCAGCGCAATTTGCTACAATTGTATTGGTTGTAGAAGCAAATAAATTTGGACCTTGGCTTAATACGGTTGTGCCATTTTCGTCGACCAGAGAAAATTGACATTCTCCAATCCAACTGCCGTTTGCATTAAACGTGAATGTTGCGTTGGATCCTGAAGGAATTGTAATTGGGTAAACTATTGCCGTTCCAAAAGCCAGCGTATAAGTTGTTGATACACCATTTACTAAAACGGTTAAGGTATTCCCATTCCAACCATCCCCAAACGTATCGTTAATCAGCAAATCATAGGTGCAATCCGAAACGGCTCCCGCACCATTCAATGTTCCGTTCAATTGAACTGTATTTCCGCCGCACAATGTTGTGTCATTTCCTGCAAAAACAATTGGATTAGGATTAACGGTAATATTAACAGATGTATCATTTACGCAAGCAAAATCATCCACAACAGTATAAACATAATTATAGGTTCCAGCGATTGTTGGAGCAATTGTTATTACATCTGCATTTGTTGAAAGTGATGTCATATATGGCGCTGGTTGATTCCAATAAGAAGAATCGGCTGCTAAACCAATCTGAGGCTCAAATACTGTAACGGGTGGATAAAAAGAAGGGTCTAAATTCAATGCAAAAGAAAATAAAGTCCCGTCATCTGCCGCCCAATTATCAATCACAGAAAGTGTCCAAACGCCATTTGCTGGACAGCCAATCAGATTTGTTAGTGGTTGAATTGGTTCGTAATCTCCAGCTGGAATTGTGCCAACGCCACCATTTGCTGTTACCCACTCTACCCAAGTGGTTGTAGCTGTTGGTGTAAAACAATACGTAAATGGAATTCCCATAGTTGCAGGATTGCTGCAATCCACATTATCCGCTTGAACTGGAATTCCAATTTGCGTTCCTCCGCCGCCTTGTTGGTGCAAAATAACATTTTGACCATTAGGACATTCTAAAATTACAACAATATCACCCATAAAGGAATGTTCCAATTCAAAACAAACACTTTGGATTTGTGAAATATTTGTGATACTTGTACCGGCCGTGAATCCAGTTTGAAGTAAATCAACATTTTGAGAAACACCAAGTAAGGTATCTGGAAGACAACCATCGTCTATCGATTGTGAACCTGGAAATCCATCCCATAAAACCTCATAGGATTCAGGATTTGTAGTGAACGTAACATCTTGTCCTATACAAATTGTTGTATCGCTAGGAAATCCACTAAAATCAGGGATTGGGGCAACCATTACAACTAGATCTGTTAAATTATTGTTCGTACAATCGTTATCATCTGTTACAAAAAGTTGCACACGATACAAACCTGGAACGCCATAACTGTGAGAAACATTTTGTCCAATTGCGGTAGAACCATCCATAAAGTCCCAAGAGTATTCTACCAAAGAGAACCCCATTTGAGCAAATGAATTCAAGTTTGAAAAATCTACCACTTCATTTAAACAGACACGTACACTATCCGTTGTGATTCCGCCAATAATTTGAGCACCGGCGATTGGATCGTTACAAGGAGTTTCACACGCAACACTTGCGGAGAACATCCCCGTTCCAATTGAATTTGAAGTAAAGGTAAAAGTTAAACAACCAGAAGCATTTAAAGCGGTGGCTTGAATCACTACGCCTTGTAATTGATTTCCAGAATATGTTCCCAGAGTATT
Source organism: uncultured Flavobacteriia bacterium (assembly GCA_903930085.1). Lineage (GTDB taxonomy): Bacteria > Bacteroidota > Bacteroidia > Flavobacteriales_D > Crocinitomicaceae > M0103. The sequence continues at coordinate 8,055 of CAIYXD010000176.1, read as the reverse complement.
TGCTCCGGTTGAGTTACCATCGTAAACGGACATATAATCCAAATTTGAAGCAGTTGGACTTGGATTATCATCGCTTGTACTCAAGGAAAATAAATTGAATGTAACCGAAATTATTTCTCCTGGAGTGTCTGGACAAAGCGTAATGGTAGAAGTTTCTCCATTAGAATACCCAGTTCCACCTTGTCCACCGGAATCAATTATAAATCCGAAACAAGTTGAGATTGTTGTCCCAGTTATTGCAGGTGAAAATGTTATTGGTGTTTGGCTTATTGCAGTGAAACAAAGCAAAAGCGACATGCTGGTAATTATTCGAGTTAAATTCATTTTTATGCTCTAATAGAATGAAACTAATGAAAAAAATATAAAGTGAAAACGCAAATAGAATTCAGCTTTAAATGTATGAATTTTAGACGAATGAAAAGTAAATAAGTTGCTAAACCCATGTTTTAAAGAACAAAAAGTTGGTTTCATCGGTAAATATTTACAATTACATTCAAAAAAATTAGAAACTAGTATATCCAATCGACACCTTTAATAAGCGATTGTTGTGTTTTACTTTCTTCGGAGTTTAAATCGGGTAAATAATTATATGCCCATGAAGCATTTGCTGGCAAACTCATTAAAATGGACTCGGTTCTGCCGCCAGATAACAATCCGAATTTCGTGCCTCGATCATTTACGAGGTTAAACTCAACGTATCTTCCGCGACGCAAGTTTCGCCACTGAATTTGCTGCGCTGTTGTATCAATATCTTTACCGCATTCCACTTGATACGCGTAGACTTTATAAAAAAGATCCCCTAAATCGATACAAAAATTAAAAATCTGTAACTTGGAAAGTCCGCAAGCTTCGTTCAAATGGTCGAAGAAAATTCCGCCTATTCCCCTTGTTTCTTCCCGGTGGGGAATAAAAAAGTAATCATCCGCCCAAAGCTTGAATTTTGGATAAAAATCTAAATGGTAAGTATCACAGACTTTTTTTAACGCTTTGTGGAATTGTTTTGCTTGTTCTGGCTTTATATAATGTGGCGTAAGATCTATTCCACCACCAAACCAATATTCACCAGTATTTAATTCAAAATACCGAACATTCATGTGAATAATTGGAATATGTGGACTCTCAGGATGCAGAACTATCGAAACGCCGGTCGCAAAAAAATCATTTCCTTTCAGGCCTAATTGCGTTCTCATTATCTCACTCACGTCACCGAATACTTTTGAAAAAGCAACTCCGCCTTTCTCAATTATTTTGCCATTTTGAATAATTCTGGTTCTTCCGCCACCGCCTTCTTCCCTATCCCACGCGTCTTCTAGGAAATAGGATTTTCCATCAATTTTTTCTAATGCACCGCAAATTCTATCTTGTAATAATTGAAATTCCGAACTAATAGACTCTTTATTCATCTGACCAAATTTTTATTTTTGAATCTGAATAAATTCAAAGTCCTCCTGCTCTAAAATAAAGTAATTGGAATTTTCGAAACCATTTTCAATACCTTTCTGTTTCATAGAATAGTTGTTCATCACCAATTCTTTATTCTTTTTATTCAATAGTAAATCGGAACAGAAATAGAATAGAACATCAAAACCTTGAACTGCCATTTTTGTCATATCAGAATTATACATAGAACGGTATTTTCTATGCAAACTTTCCGTTGAAGGATATTTGTAATTTAAATCGTTTGGACTGGCAAAATGAAAGTTGAATTTATTTTTATAAAACGGCTTAATATCGTCGAAATTCAACCATTCTTTCGTTCCATATACAGCAATCCTATCGGCGTCGAATTTTAGTGCTGCATTGTTTAAACTATTCATAAACTTCAATGCCAGCATTTTTTCATTTGTAGGAAACACGAGAATTACTTTATTTCCTTTTTTCATGAAAGATGCATAATTCTCTAACGTTGCCTCGATTAATTTAGGGCGATTTCCTATAATTGGGCTCATTAAAAAAGTTGTTCTAAAACTATCGTACATCACAGCGTCTTTTTCATTGCTCGATTTGATGACAATAATCTGATCTTGGGAATTGTTTTTAAGTGTGAATTCTGCTAATCCCTTTGCTAAAGTCGCATCAGATGGAATCGCATTGTAAACGAATGGATTGTTTTTTAATAGACTGGAATTTGCAACCGCAGGACAAACAAGCCGAACTTTATTTAGTTTGCACCAATTTGCAACGATATCCATGTTTTCAGGGAATAGTGGTCCGAAAACTATATCCATTTCCTTAAACTCAGGCTTTGTTAAAATATTTTTAACGGTAATTGTATCATTTTTTGAATCGTACACAAAAACTTTTGCAACCAAGCCAATATTTTCCAAAGAATCAATTGCCAATTTAGCACCCATGTAAAATTCAGTTGCCAAGTTCGACACCAAGTTGGTGCTTCCTTCGCCTTTTTCCAAATAAAACGGTAAAAGTATAGCGATATTATAGGTTTTTTTTGAAGGGAAAAGTAACGTTGAATCTACTTTTTGCTTTTCAACTTTCTCCACCTGCCGTATTTTAACTATTTCAATACGCTCCTTTTTTACAGGAATTTTAATCGAATCGCCTGGTTTTAATTTGGTGCTTTTTAACCTATTCAATTTTTGTAAATCTTCTACAGGAACCATAAAACGTTTCGAAATACTGTACAATGTTTCATGATTTAAAACAACGTGAACAATAACGGTATCCGAAAAAGAAAGTTTTGTTTGAGTTGCTTTGTTTGTTGAGAGCAATGCGTCATTACCTGTGTCCGAATTATTTTTTGCTTCCAACAATTGTTCGGATTCTACACCTGGGATTTTTAGTTTTTGTCCAACTTGGATTCCCGCTTCTGCCTCAGGATTGGTTAGGATTATTTGCTCTATGGTTACGCCGTATTTTTTAGAAATACCAAAAAGTGTCTCTTTAGCTGCTACTTCGTGCAAAACAGTTTGAATTGGAACCGGAATAACTATTTTTTGTCCTTCGTTCAATCCTTTTTCGATTCCTGGATTTGCATTTACAATATCTTCTACTGAAGCGCCATATACTTTATGAATTCCCCACAAAGTATTACCCGATTGAACGATATGAACGTAATGCTTTTTCCCATTTATCAGTTCTATCGTCGCATTTTCTGGCTGAGCAAAACTATGTAAGGTGCTTATAAGAAATAGCAAAAAAATCAAATTCTTCATAGTTTCTTCTATTTTTTTATGTCCATTAAAAAAATCAAATCCTCGAGCAATATTATTACATCAAAAAACGAATCTACTCCCATTCTATTGTAGCTGGTGGCTTAGAACTAATATCATAAGTGACACGGTTAATTCCTTTTACTTGATTTATTATTTTATTGGAAATTTTCGCTAAAAACTCGTACGGTAAATGGCACCAATCTGCAGTCATTCCATCCGTAGACGAAACTGCTCTTAGTGCAACTGCATTTTCATACGTTCGCTCATCTCCCATAACGCCAACAGATTGCACTGGTAAGAATATTGCACCAGCTTGCCAAACGTCATCGTATAATCCATCTTCTTTTAAACCATTGATAAAAATGGCGTCCACTTCTTGAATAATTCTAATTTTTTCAGGTGTAACTTCTCCCAAAATTCGAATCCCTAATCCAGGACCTGGAAATGGATGTCTTCCAAGAATTGCATCGTCAATTTTTAATGTTTTTCCAATTCTACGCACCTCGTCTTTAAACAACAAACGCAGTGGTTCAACAACAGACAGCTTCATAAAATCTGGCAATCCGCCAACATTGTGGTGGGATTTAATCGTTTGTGAAGGACCTCCATTTACAGAAATAGATTCAATGACATCTGGATAAATCGTTCCTTGTCCAAGCCATTTTGCATTTTCCACTAATTTTGATTCTGCATCAAAAACATCGATAAATACTTTGCCAATTGCCTTTCGCTTCAATTCAGGATCGCTAACACCTTCTAATTCTTTGTAAAACGTATCCGCAGCATTAACTCCTTTCACATTTAATCCCATGTGCTGGTAGGAATCTAAAACTTGTTGAAATTCGTTCTTTCTTAGTAAACCATTGTCTACAAAAATGCAATGAAGATTTGCTCCAATTGCTTTATGCAATAAAACGGCTGCAACGGAAGAATCAACACCTCCTGACAAACCAAGGATTACTTTATCCTCGCCAATTTGTGCTTTTAACTTAGAAATAGTTTCTTCCACGAAGGAATCCGGCGTCCAATCTTGCGAACAAGCACAAACATCTACCAGAAAATTACGCAATAATATTGCTCCCTCTAATGAATGATACACCTCAGGATGGAATTGGATCCCAAACGTGTTTTCACCTGCAATTTGAAACCCTGCAATCGCTACATCTGTTGTACTAGCAATTACATTGTAATTCTCAGGAACGTTTTTAATTGTATCACCGTGCGACATCCAAACTTGCGTACCATCCGACATTCCTCGCATTAAAACATTCGAATGATCGATAAACGACAAATGCGCGCGACCATATTCTCGTATGGTGGATGGCAAAACTTCACCACCGAATTTATTTGCTAAATATTGCGCACCAAAACAAACCCCTAAAAGCGGAACTTTCCCCTTAATCTTTTCCAAATCAGGCTTCGGAGATGCTTCATCCCTCACGGAAAATGGACTCCCCGAAAGAATTACACCTTTGATATTTGCTGTGATTTCCGGACATTTATTCCAAGGATGGATTTCACAGTAAACGTTCATTTCCCTAACTCTTCTGGCGATCAGCTGCGTATATTGCGAACCGAAATCAAGTATTAATATCATTTCATGCATGGCGCAAAGATAGCATGAAATTTACTATTTTAAAGGCCCTTTTTTAAGTGTTAATAAACATCAAATGTTAACAAACTATTAGACAATTTGTCATATACCATCGAATTGGAATGATTTATGAAGTATTGGTTGAAAATTTAAGTCATTTTTATCTTTCAAGGTTTTAACCTGAGTTCGATTATTTAATTAAATTTGAATCGGATAAAAAAGCATAAACAGAACGAATTAAGAACACATGATATCAGATTTACTAAAGAAGTTTTTTGGAGATAAAACAGCAAAAGACCGCAAACAATACCAACCAATCATAGACGAAGCAAATGCTTTTTTCACATCCTTCAAAGACCTAAGCGACGATGATTTACGTCAAAAAACAGTTCAGTTTCAAAATACTGTTAAAGAGGGGACACAACTTTTAGAAGATGAGTTGAAAGAATTGAATGCTTTGGCACTCGATCCTAAAACTCCCATGCACGAAAAGGAAGATCTTTTTGAGCGTATCGATAAACTATCTAAAGTTATTGATGAAAAAATTGAAGAGGTATTAGAATATATTCTACCAGAAGCCTTTGCTGTAGTAAAAGAAACAGCTCGAAGATGGTCAGAAAATGGCAAATTAACGGTTACAGCGCAACAATTTGACAAGGATTTAGCGAAACGAAAAGATGGGATTACAGTAGAAGGTGAAACTGCAATATGGCACAACAAATGGTCTGCGGCAGGCGCTGAAGTAATTTGGAACATGGTTCACTACGATGTGCAATTAATGGGTGGTGGTGTTTTACACAAAGGAAATATTGCAGAAATGCAAACCGGAGAAGGAAAAACCCTTGTTGCAACATTGCCAGTTTATTTGAATGCGCTTTCAGGAAAAGGCGTTCACGTGGTTACGGTAAACGATTACCTTGCAAAGCGTGACTCGGAATGGATGGGACCTTTGTACCAATTTCACGGATTGAAAGTGGATTGTATTGATAAACACAAACCAAATTCACCCGAGAGACGCGAAGCATATCTCGCAGATATTACATTTGGAACGAATAACGAATTTGGTTTTGATTACTTACGTGACAACATGGCAGGAGGAATTGACGAATTGGTGCAGCAAAAACACCACTTTGCAATTGTGGATGAAGTCGATTCTGTATTAATTGATGATGCACGAACGCCTTTAATTATTTCCGGACCAACACCTCGTGGCGATGAGCATGAATTTTACCAGCTTAAACCGCGCGTTGAATCTATCGTTGCCGCTCAGAAAAATTACGTAAACCAATGTCTTGCCGATGCAAAAAAACTATTAACGGTAATTAATAATCCAACCGAAAATAGCAAAGAATCGAAACAAATGTTGGAAGATGGAGGAATTGCATTGCTTCGTGCTTACAGAGGACTTCCAAAAAACAAGGCCTTGATTAAATTTCTATCTGAACCAGGAATTAAAGCGCATTTGCAGAAAACAGAGAACTTCTACATGCAAGATCAAAGCAAGCAGATGAAGAAAATTGATGTTGAATTATTCTTTGTTATCGATGAAAAAAACAATACAATTGAGCTTACCAATAAAGGAATAGATCTTATCTCTGGTTCAGACGACCGCGACTTTTTTATCATGCCAGATATCGGCTTGGAAATTGCAAAATTGCAAAAGGAAAATTTGGAAAAAGATAAATTCCTAGAACAAAAAGATATTCTTGTCCGCGATTACAGTATTAAATCAGAACGTATCCATTCTATTAATCAATTACTGAAAGCGTATACGCTTTTTGAGAAAGAAGTTGAATACGTTATCCTGGATAGTAAAGTTAAAATTGTCGACGAACAAACTGGTCGTATTATGGAAGGCCGTCGTTATTCCGATGGGTTGCACCAAGCAATTGAAGCGAAAGAAAATGTGCAAGTGGAAGCTGCTACGCAAACGTACGCGACGATTACTTTGCAAAATTACTTCCGAATGTACCATAAATTGTGTGGTATGACGGGAACAGCAGAAACGGAAGCAAAAGAATTCTGGGATATTTACAAATTAGACGTTGTTGCTATCCCAACCAATCGAAATGTGGTTAGAAAAGATCAAAACGACCTAGTTTTCAAAACTGCACGTGAAAAATACGCAGCGGTTATTGAAGAAACTGCAAAATTAGTAGAAGCAGGAAGACCAGTTTTAGTTGGAACAACAACAGTTGAGATTTCCGAATTACTGAGCAGAATGCTTAAAATGAAAGGTGTAAACCACCAAGTATTGAATGCGAAGTACCACCAACGTGAAGCGGAAATTGTTGCAGAAGCAGGAAAAGCAGGAGCGGTAACAATCGCTACGAATATGGCTGGACGTGGAACGGATATTAAACTAGGCGCTGGCGTGAAAGAATCCGGTGGATTAGCAATAATTGGTACTGAAAGACACGATTCCAGAAGAGTTGACCGACAATTGAGAGGACGTTCCGGGCGACAAGGAGATCCAGGTTCAACGATCTTCTTCGTTTCATTGGAAGATGATTTAATGCGGAAATTCGGTTCGGAACGAATTGCAAAACTAATGGACAGAATGGGACTGAAAGAAGGTGAAGTTATCACCCACAGCATGGTTTCCAAGTCAATTGAAAGAGCACAGAAAAAAGTAGAAGAAAACAATTTTGGCACGCGAAAACGATTATTGGAATACGATGATGTTATGAATGCGCAACGAAAAGCAATCTATAAAAAGCGAAAAAATGCTTTATATGGCGACCGCTTGGGAGTTGATATTGACAACATGTTCTATGATTTATGCGAAGCTACTGTTATGTCGCACACAAAAGACGATTTCGAAACTTTTGAAATGGATTTATTGCGCGTTATTGGGACAGACTCACCTGTGGACGAAGCAGAATATAAAACAATTGATCGAACCGTTTTAGTGGAAAAGGTTTACCACTACATGTGTGACCAATACACTCGGAAAAATGAGAAAATTTCTTCCAAAGCATTTCCGCAGATTAAACATGTGCACGAAACAATGGGTGGGAAATACAAAAACATTGTTTTCCCGATGACAGATGGCAAGCGCGAAGTTCAAATTGTTATTGATCTCGAACAAGCATACAAATCAAAAGGAGAAGAAATTAAAACTTCGGTGGAGAAAAATATCATTCTCGGAATGATTGACAACGAATGGAAAGAACATTTACGCGAAATGGATGACTTACGCTCTGCCGTTAACAATGCACAATACGAGCAAAAAGATCCTTTGTTAGTTTACAAATTGGAATCCTTCGAACTTTTCAAATCGATGTT
>CAIYXD010000175.1 GCA_903930085.1 uncultured Flavobacteriia bacterium | reverse complement strand
TGGAAAAACCATCACCTACCTTCTCAATATTGTGGTGTAAATGGTTTAGGATTAGATTACGCCGCTGATATTTCCACATGGCGTAATGCAAAAGTGATATTGCAAAAACACCATCCTAAATTGACCTTGATTAATTTGTTGGAAGTGGATGTAAATGGCCACCAGAATCGATGGGAGGGGTACTTGCAGGGAATAAAAAACACCGATAGAACAGCATTAGAGTTGTGGGATTTTATTCAAAAAGATTCGATTTACGCAAACAAAACCACTTTATTTATCACCAATGATCATGGTAGACATTTAGACGGACACAAAGATGGTTTCGTTAGTCACGGCGATAGATGTATTGGTTGCAGATCGATTTATCTAGTGGCTTTAGGTCCTGATTTCAAATCAAATACTGTTATTCAAACGCAGTATGAATTAATTGATATCAGTAAAACAATCTCTGAACTCTTGGAATTCAATTACCCAATTTCTAAAGGTCAAGTAATGCAGGATTTATTCCGTTAATTGCTGCTTTTTTTAAATTCAAAATAGCGTTATTAAGAGTTAATCTAACTTTCAAATCTGGATGATTCTTTTCATAAATAGGTAAGGATCAAGTTTGAAAATTGTTGCACCCTCGGTTTGTTTTTAAGTTCACGGGCAATTTGTAATCCTTTGATGTAGAAATCAATTGCCGATTGATCATCTCCTTTTTTCCCTGCGATATCGCCTAATTCTAAATAAAGCAGTAAAGTATCTAATTGCTGCTTCTCTTGTTGGTCGTGGTTTTCTATCTGCTGTATTTTCATACTACAAATTAAAAGGAAATTCTTTACCTTAATGTTAGCCGTAATTGAATAAAAGGTTAATAAATAGTTAGGGTACTATTTCAATAGCAAGAACTTTAACCGGAGGTATATATAAAAATACTCAAAAAAAAATCCCGCTATTTCAAGCGGGATTCAAACTTAGTAAAGAAAGAATTATTTCACAACATCCATTTCATCCACAATGTGTTTCGCTCCGGAGAACTTCTCAATCAACCATAAAACATAGCGAATATCTACATTGATAGTACGTTGTAGATTTTTGTCAAAAACAACATCTCCAGCCATCGCTTCAATATTTCCATCAAACGCCAATCCTATTAATTGTCCTTTTCCGTTCAAAACAGGAGAGCCAGAATTTCCACCAGTGATATCGTTATCCGTTAAAAAGCAAATTGGCATATACCCTTTTGCATCTGCATAAACGCCATAATCTTTACTTTTGTGCAGCTCCATTAATTTTGCAGGCAAATCAAATTCAGAATCACCAGCTTTATATTTCTTCACCAAACCATCCATCGTTGTGTAATAGTTTACTTTCGCATCGTTGCGCTTATCCGCTGGAAGAGCTTTAACTTTTCCATACGTCAAACGCAAAGTTGAATTTGCATCTGGATACTGAATCGGTGCAAGTTTGGATTCTCTTAATCCTTCCACCATTAATCGGTAGGAAGCGCTGAAATCATTTTGAGCTTTTGTAATCTCTTCTGACTTGGAATTGATATGGGAAATCAAGTCATTTGACAACGCATACATAGCATCATTTGTAACCATTCCTTCAGACGGAAGATCTAGAAAAGCCATCATTTTTTCTTCTGATGTGAACATGCTAAGTGTGAAAAGTGAATTTACATATTTCTCGTAGTTGCCACCAATAGCTATAACAGATGGAGCCAAAGTATATGCATTTGCTTTGTTCGCATATAAAGACAATTGCGCAGCAAGAATATCTTTTTCCGCCGGTAAATAAAGTTCTGCAAAAAAACCTTTGATTGTCTCTTCCAAATCTGGACGCATTGTTGCACGGGTTGCGGCATCTGCATTAGCATAACCGATTAATTGTTTTCCTAGCGATCTGGAAATTGTACCATACGAAGAAGTACGAAGCAACTGTTGCAAGTAATTATCGTGCTTGGATTTTTCATTTGTAAGTGCATAATACGTATTGATTGTCGCGACAACATTTCCGTACTTTGCTTTATTTGCAGCTGAATTCGCCCATTTATTAAACTTTGCTTCTTGTGCAGCTTTCAATTT
>CAIYXD010000174.1 GCA_903930085.1 uncultured Flavobacteriia bacterium | reverse complement strand
CATTTACTGCGTTTAATGGAATATCTGAACTTACGGAAGATTGGTATTCTCCTTTGAAGCTAAAGCGATTTTTACTTGGAATTTGTTGTGCCGCAGTTTTTGTAGAATCATACAATTCTGTGTAAGCCACTTGATCAATTGTCACTTGTGGAACACCAACTTCAGCTAATTTTGATTTCAGTGTACTTCCAAATGGTTCAATTGTAGAGAAATAAATTCTACCATTTCTAGTATTAATAGTCCCACCATTTTCCGCTCTATTTCCGTTGAAATTAATTGGAACATAATCAAAAACACCATCGGAAAAAGGTTGGTTGTTCTGATTCAATTTGTCCATATCCAACAAAGTAACTAACTGCTTATCGTCCACACCGGCGATTGGGAAAAATGGAACAAGAAGGGAAGTTGCAGGATTATTATACAAAAGATCAATTCGGAAACCCGTTTGATCCACTTGATAAGCGCCAATAGAATACACGTTTTTCATCATCAAATCCCACACCTTATTTTTAGGATTTGTAATCGTTGGTTTGATTAATTTTAGTAATAATGCTTGCTGTCCAGCGATTCCATCGGTTGAAAACTCACCAACTTGATAGGTTTCCCCACGGTAAGTATATTCGTATGCAACAGCTAAAACCTCATCGTTATTCAAAGGTAAATTCAAAGAAATATAGCCAAGTAGTGCATTATATGAATATTCTTGTTCTGTTAATTTTCTAGCATTTTCAACTTTTTCATAGTGAATCGCTTGTTGAAACGGACCAGGAGCAGCAATTTGAGAACTCAAAGCGGAAACCGCATTAGCAAATCCTCGCACCAATGGCTGAGTTGATGCCCAATCGTAAAGGTTATTTGCTTGATTATCAGGCATTTCATCTGGAGAGTAACCTCCAGGAGCACCTTCGCAATTTTCTGCTTTTGCTTCGCCCATATCTGCAAAAGCAATTATATTTCGAGTATTTTCAGTATTGTTAGTGCGATTCGTCAGCCAGACTTCCATACGCGTAACGTAAGCAGAAGAATTTACAATTGGAACAGTAGACATTGCCGCATTGTAGTGATCGCGGTGGTACAGATTCACAAAATAGTGACGATTTGCCTCATAGTTGTCTGCTCCCAACTCAAAACGTTGCACTTGCGCCTTGCCAGTAATATTTATCTCTTGGCGTTTACCTTTCGAAGAAGCAGCTATTAAATCTACGGTAGCGCGTCCAAATTTCAATTGTGTTTTTGCACCAAACAAAGTTTGAGATCCTTGAATAAGAGAAGTTGGTAATTGCATTGCAACATTTCCCAATTCTATTTTCTGCATAATCTGATCCTCATTTCCTGTATATTCTAGCTTGGAAATATTATCGAAATCAAAAGCTGCTTGGGTATTGTAGCTCGTTCCAATTTTTAACTTTGTTCCAATCTGTCCAACAAGATTTAATTGAATTTGCTGTTGGAAATCAAAACGGGTAATTTGTCTTTGTTTAACTGGAAGAATTGGATTGTCGTAGCGTGAAGAATTTACACCAAAGGATAATTCAACGGAACCTTGAGGTCGAATCGTGATTTGATCGGAGCCAAAGAAATTTTCAAATGCTTTACTACCAATTTTAATTGGAAATTCCATTGGTTGACTTTGCGCAGTTTGCTCGTCAATTTTTTCTTTCCAATTTTCTCGTAATGTCTTTTGGCGCTCATATTCCAAATATTCTTCAAGCGTCATCATGGAAGGATTTCTAAAATTCAGCCCTTTTCCAATTGTTTCCTTAAAAATATATGTCCCTGTAATTGGATCGTAAACGATAGTTTGTTGTAAAGAGGAAGGATCTCCTAAATCAAAACTTTGTGGTTGAGATTGCGTTGGATCGATGTTGTTTTGAATTGGAAATTGCAAAGTATCTTGCGCAAAAACCGGAAGATTTGAGCATAGAAATAACAGTAACACCAATAAAAATGGGTGTTTCTTTAAAAAATTACCTTTTATATTATTCTCCTTCAAATTACAATATTTTCAATGCTTCTTTAATTAGTTTCTCAACAGTCTCATCTCCTGTGGCTATTTTATCAATAGCCTTTTCAGCGGATTTTTTATCAAAACCCAGAGAAACCAATGCAGTTAACGCATCAAATCGATTCGTATTGTTTTGATTAAAAATATTTTCGGATGAAAACACCATTTTTAACATTTTATCCTTCAAATCAATAATTACCCGTTGTGCTGTTTTCGTACCAATTCCTTTAATTCCTTGAATTGTTCGCACATCCTCAGACTGAATTGCATGGGCAATTTCATCGGGAACCATGGAAGAAAGCATGATCATTGCGGTATTAGGTCCAATTCCTGAAACAGAAACTAAATGGTTGAACATTTCTCGTTCTTCTTTTGAAGCAAAACCATATAAAATATGAGCGTCTTCCCGAACGACAAGTTTGGTAAAAATTTTCACAGACTCCTCCGATCCCAAGGCGGAGAAAGTGTTCAATGAAATCTTTACTTCGTAACCGACACCAGCGCATTCGACAATTAGCTCCGTTGGATTTTTTTCAATTAATCTACCATTCAAATGACCAATCATATCCTATTTATTTTGAGCGTCAACCACGGCAACTTTTACCATGTTTATAATTTCGCGTACAGATGAACCCAACTGTAATACGTGAATGGATTTTTTCAAGCCTATCAAAATAGGACCTATAGCTTCTGCTTCGGTCATTTCCTGAAGTAATTTATATGCAATGTTTCCGGCGGATAAATTTGGGAAAATCAATGTATTTACTTGTTTGTTCGCAAGATTTGAAAAAGAAAACTTCTCCATCATCAAATCGTTGTTCATTGCGAAATTTGCCTGCAATTCACCATCTACAACCAATGTCGGGTATTTTTCATGCAGAATTCCGACAGCCTTCGCCATTTTTTCTGAATCCGGACCAGGAGATGACCCAAAATTGGAATAGCTCAATAGAGCAATTTTTGGCGTAACCTTAAATTTCCGAATCATTTTCGCAACATTATTGGTTATTTCTGCTATTTCTTCAGCCGTTGGATTCAGGTTGATTGTTGTATCAGCTAGAAACAAGGGGCCTTTTTTAGTTACCAGGATATACATTCCTGCTACCGTATTCACCTCTTTTTGCAATCCAACTGTTTGAATAGCTGGACGAACGACATCTCTGTAATTTCTTGTTATACCAGAAATCATTGCATCTGCATCGCCCATTTCCACCATCATTGCACCAAAGTGATTTCTTTCACGCATGATTTGGATCGATTCAAATTCGGTAATCCCTTTGCGCTTGCGTCTTTCGAAAAAAGATTTTCCGTATGCAATTCTGCGCTCTTCCTCTTCTTCTGATTTGGGATCAATTATTTGAACATCCTGGAATTCGATGCTATATTCCTCAATAAGTTGCTCTATTTTTTTCTTTTTCCCCAATAAAATTGGAAACGCAACCCCTTCTTCCCATGCCGTTTGTGCAGCTTTAAGAATTTTTATATTATCCGCTTCAGCGAAAACAACGCGTTTGGGATTACTTTGCGCCTTTTCCGTAATATTTCGAATTAATTTATTGTCTAGGCCAAGTCGATTTTTAAGTTGCATTTCGTAAGCATCCCAATCTAAAATTGGATTTTTTGCTACTCCTGATTCCATTGCAGCCTTCGCAACTGCAGGGGCAACGTAGTATATCAATCTTGGATCCAAAGGTTTAGGAATAATTTGGTCACGACCAAAAGAGATGCTCTTTTCACCATACGCTTCAATAACTTCTTCCGGAATCGTTTCCTTCGCTAAAGATGCCAATGCTTTTACAGCTGCCAACTTCATTTCCTCGTTGATAGTTGTTGCTCGAACATCTAGCGCTCCACGAAAAATATATGGAAATCCAAGAACATTGTTCACTTG
>CAIYXD010000173.1 GCA_903930085.1 uncultured Flavobacteriia bacterium | reverse complement strand
GAGCTGTAGAAAGCTATGCGCACGTTTATGGTTTTTCAGGATATGAAATTTCGCCAGAACCAACACATATTATGCAGGCAAACGATACGCTGAATTTTGGTGGAATTAGCTTTGACGTTTTTTGTACGCCAGGGCACGCGCCCGGACATGTCGTTTTTTACAATGAAGAAAATCAATTTGTCGTTAACGGAGATGTTTTATTCAATGGCAGTTTTGGACGTGTAGATTTACCAGGCGGCGATTTGGAAATCCTGAAAAAATCGATTCATGAAACAATGTTTCAATTGCCCGAAGAAACTATCGTGTATTGCGGACATGGTGCTTCCACAACAATTGGGAAAGAAAAACGTTCCAACTATATTTTGAATTTTTAGTAAGGTCCAAACGTGAGAATCGGAATAAATACGCGCTTTTTATTGTCTTCAAAAATGGAGGGATTCGGCTGGTATACTTTCGAGATTGTAAAACGCATCGTCGAAAATCATCCGGAGCATGAATTTATTTTCTTTTTTGATAGACCTTATTCTGAAAATTTCATTTTTGGCAAGAACGTAACGCCAGTTGTTATTTCGCCACCAGCGCGACATCCCTTGCTATTTATTTACTGGTTTGAAATTGGGATTAAAAGAGCCTTGAAAAAACACAAGATTGATGTCTTTTTCTCTCCGGACGGATATTTGTCGCTTCAAACTAAGGTTCCGCAAATTGGTGTGATTCACGATATTAATTTCAAGCATTACCCGAAAGATTTACCGGCATCTGCGCGTTTCTATCTCAACTACTTTTTTCCGCGTTTTGCAAAAAAAGCAGCTAAACTCATTACGGTTTCTGCGTATTCAAAAGAAGATATTATTCGAAATTACCAGATTGAACCAGAAAAAATTGTTGTTACGTGGAATGGTGCATCCAGCGTTTTTAAACCTGTTTCAGAGGAAATAAAAGTTGCTATTCGTGAAAAGCACGCTGGTGGAACTGACTATTTTCTCTTTGTTGGAGCCATTCATCCTCGGAAAAATGTAAGCCGTTTAGTGGAAGCCTTTTTAAAATTTAAACAGGAAAGTAAATCAACTGTTAAATTAATTATTGTTGGGGAATCACTTTGGAAAAACAATGCTTTTTCGGTTGAACTGCCAGATTCACTGCAACAGGAAATCTGCTTTACTGGTCATCTTCCAATAGAAGAACTTGCATTACTAACTGCTTCTGCACTTGCTTTGACGTATGTTCCCTATTTCGAAGGTTTTGGAATTCCATTAGTGGAAGCGATGAAGTGCGGAACGCCTATTCTTTCTGGAAATCTTACCTCCTTACCAGAAGTTGCCGGAGAAGCTGCATTGTATTGTGATCCGTTTGACACAACCGATATCGCCAATAAAATGGGAGAACTTGTTTCATCTGAAAATTTACGAAAAGAATTATCCTCAAAAGGACTCGAGAGGAGTAAACTTTTCAGTTGGGATGCCGCCTCAGCTATTGTTTGGGAGGAAATTGCGTTACTTGGTGATCCTTCTTAAACGTAATATGGGGAGATCATAAAATAAACTATTACTCCTGAAACTGCCACATAAAGCCAAATTGGAAACGAAAAACGCGTCCATTTCTTATGCTTTACGAAATCTCCTTGCCAAGCAAAAAGATACGTAAACAAAACAAGTGGAATTACAGCGATACTCAAAAGAATGTGGGAAATCAGCAAGGTGTAATAGAAATATGCCATTGCTCCAATTTTTGCTTTCTCTAGAATATCTAAACTACCACTTCCATTGGAATCTCCGTAAAGCGTTGAGTCGGAAATCATGTGGTAAGCAACGTATAATAAAAGAAATACAACCGATAATCCCAACGCAATTCTAATTAACGCGCGGTGTAATTCCATGTTTTTATTCTTGATTGCAACCAGTGCACTAATTAAAAAGACAGCTGTAAGCGCATTGATTCCTGCATAAATAGCCGGAAGAAAAGATAAATCTATCCCCCCAATTTTCACTTTGAATAAGATAGCAACAGCAATTGGTATCACTACTGACAAAGAGATTATCAGCTTTCGAGTGTTTTTTAATTTTGCTTGATCAATTGTTTCCATATTCTTCTTTTAATAACTTACGTATATCTTTTTCTAACTGAATTACTTGTTTATCATCCGTTCCGAGGTAAACACCGCGTACATAACCTTCTTTATCCACTAAGGTAAAAGCTCCAGAATGGGCATAACCTCCTTCAGATTCTTCATCTCTACCGGCAAAAATTTGAAAATTTTCTATTCCCAACTGGTGGGTTTCCGCTTCTTTTCCTGTGAAAAACTGCCAATTAGATGCCGTTGCTTTATAATGTTCTCTGTACCGCTTAAGTATGGAAGGCGTGTCGTGCTGAGGATTTATACTGATGGAAATAAATTGTAATTCGTCGTGTAAATCTTTCGTTGCTGCATTCAATTTTTGCATATTTTTTGTCATGGTCGGACAAATAGTTGGACAGGTTGTAAAAAAGAAATCTACCACCCAAACTTTGCCTTCCATTTCTGTAGATTTTACAATAACCGAATCATCATTCAAAAAATAGAAATATGGTATTGTGGGATAAACTGTATCAGAAACTTCCTTGCCATCGATTAATTTATATTCAATATCGTAATTTCCTATGAATGGCAAAACATGTTTCTTCTCGTTTATTGCTGAACAGGAAACTAAAATGAATACTAAGAAAAGCGATGAAAAAACGTTCATAACCATAAAACAAAGGAAATTATTTATTGTTTAAGCTTGGCATTTTCTTTATCGTATTGTTTTTGTAGCAAAGCGATATGCTCCTTCATTCTTCGAATCATTCCTTCAGAAGTTCCTGAAAGCACCATTCTCAAATGATTTTGTTTATCCACTAATAGGATTAACTCTTGAAATGCTTGTCCTCCAAAAAACTCGTCCCCTTCTGCTAAAAGAGATTTATTGTTTCTTTCAATATCGTATACTTTTTTTGAGTCACCAGATGCCAGAATCCACGTGTCTGGATCGTATTCCAAAACATTATCTTCCATCGACTGGCGTAAAACGGAAAGATCTTTCACTGGATTTCCTTCTCCATCCGTAACAAAAGAAATAATACGCACGCGTTTCATTTTCTTTCGCTTGTTGTTCTTAATGTGCTGGTAAATCGCTTGATTCATGTGCCAGAAAGAAATAGAACATGTATCGGGACATGTTTCTTGCAATGTTGTGATTAAAACAACATCTCCTTTAAAATCTTTGGAAGTGAATTTTTTTCCACGCGCATCCGTAAACGAATAATCCGTCACTGCACCAAAATCATCCAATGTTTTGAACTTATGCTCGCAACCACGGGTTGAAATGAATACCAATAAAATAGCCGGACCAAATAAAAGTAAAAATGCGTACATTACTTTCAGTCGTCCGGCAGTATTTTTAACAGCCATAGTAGCTAGAAGATTAAACTCCGTATGTTTCTAATGCATTACCTATCGCCAAAGCTTCTGTTAAAGCAATGAAAATCAAGTACAACATAAAAAGGAAATAAGGAACTAGAATGATATATCGCAGTGTTTTTTTCTCTTCACCCAAATGCATGAATACCAAAACAATGTAACCTGCTTTCAGCAAAGTCATTGCGATAAAAGACCACTTCACAAGTTGCCAAATCGCAGAGGATTGATGGATATAAGCTCCTACGAGAACTTCTACTGCTGTAATGACAGTTAACAATGCTGTAACTTTCCAGATTTTCTTGCGAATTAATTTACCTTGCTCTTCGCTATGGTGTGTATCTAAAGAATATTCTATAACGTCGTCTCTTTCCATGACTTGAAATTTTTATACTAATTATACTAAATAGAAGAATGTAAATACAAATACCCAAACTAAATCGACAAAGTGCCAGTAAAGTCCAGTTTTTTCAACCATTTCGTAATGACCTCTTTTGTGGTATTTTCCAGAAATAGCTCCCAAAAGCACGATAATATTAATCATCACACCAGAGAAAACGTGGAAACCGTGGAATCCTGTTATGAAAAAGAAGAACTGCCCGTATTGTTGAGGTCCATATTCGTTCTCTTCCAAGTTAGCACCGTAAATTACAGTATGTGCCTCACCGCTGTAGATTGCATCGTAATAAAGTTTACGTGCTTTTTTGTGGTTGGTTATCTTATCGCCAACTTTATGCTTCAAACCATCCTTCTTGATGATTAATTCCATATGCTCGTCCGCTTCTTTTGTGATTTTCGCTTTTGAACCATCGTGTAAGGTAATCGTTCCATTGTAAATTTTACCTGCAACAACGGCATGCTGGAATTCGTGCATTAAGTCTTTCTTAATTACATCTCCTTTTTTGTGGTGATACCCAGCTTCCGTTACCGTAAAGTTTTTGATTTCACCGAAATGTCCACGAACAATTGCCTGTGATCCATCCGCTAATTCCACTTTCCCAAATTCAGAGCCATGAATGAAGTGACTCCACTCCCATGCTTGCGAACCTACAAAGAAAAAACCACCGATAATTGTCGCAATCATCCACTTAACAACTCCTTTTTTATCCATTCTATGTCCAGCTTCAACAGCCAAAACCATAGTTACGGAAGAAATAATTAAGATAAATGTCATTAAAGCGACATACAACAATGGGTAACCATGGCCTAAGAAAGGCATAGAATTAAACGTTTCTTCACCAATAGGCCAAGCATCTTGCGCATCGTGACGCGTAAAACCGTATGCGATTAATAGTCCTCCAAATGTCAAAGCATCCGACACAAGGAAAAACCACATCATTAACTTTCCATAACTTGTACTAAATGGAGAAATCTTCCCACCCCAAAGTGTAGAAGCATCCATTTGTTTAGAAGTGTCTCCTGCCATTACTAAAATTTTTATGCAAGTTTAATGAATAAAAAGTAAAAAAAGCAATAAATAAATCCATAAAAGACCTAAAAAATGCCAGAAAATTGCACCGACTCTAAGACTTAGATTCTCTTCGGCTGTAAACCTGCCTGAAAATGAGGATATTGTCAGTTTCGACATGAAAATCAATGTCACTAAAATGTGCATTAAATGCAAGAAAGTAATTATGTACAAATAGGACGTTCCGGTGTCGGAGGATTCCATTGCTTTAATCTGAAGGTATCTCGACAGCTTTCTACCATTCATTTGCAAGGTTCGGTCTTTGTATTCCAACTCTTTCCCTTTAAATAATAACTTGAAGTCTTTCCCAATTTGACCTTTCACAAAGAAATCTCCTCTGCCATCGCGAATATTGATGGAAAGATCTTTCAAGCGCATTTGGTCAACATATTGAATTTCTTTTCCGTCCGGCGTGCACAATTTAGTATTTACCAATCCAAGCGGTTGACTTTGGTAATATAAAACGAATTTTTTACCATAGTCTTTAATTTCGAAAGATTCGTTGCGTTTCAAAGTCAAAAATTGATTGGCGAAGGCCTGCAATTCTTTCATTTGAGCGGTAGTTAGATTTTTACCATTTAACTTATAATCGTTTCCATCCACTTCAATGAACGAACCATTATATTTTATCTCGAAATAATCCCCATAACGACCTTGCGTTACAATGATGTGGTTATTTACAGCGTGTGCGCCGAAACTAGTTAGTTGCTTGTATCCTTGAAATTGAAAATAAACAAAGGAAATCCCTGAAATTAAAGTCAGTGCGATAAAAAAGCGCAACATTTTCTGGTTATTTTTCTTAACGAAGCGTATCGCCATTTCCATGAAGAAACTGCTTAGAATAATAACCACGGTACTTACCCAAAAACCATTCGGCATTGGGTATTTTAACCAGAATGAATCGCCCATCGAAACAATGTATGCAGAGGTAAATCCTGCAAATAGCATTATTATGCTAAATATTCCGACGTAAACAAGATTCTTCTTGGTCTTTTCCCGAATCTCCGGGCTCAATTCTTTTTCATAATCTACTCTCATACTTCAAATAATTGTTTGATTGCTTCGGCATTTCTATCAAAAACATATAAAAACTGAATCACTGGTAAATAAACAAACGAGGCGAACATAAGTTTACGCGCATCCTTTGTTTCACAGGAAATATATAATTTATAGGCATATAGGAAAAATGCAGTGCTGGCAATTGTTGCAATAATTAGCGTTGGAATGCCAGTCCACCCAAGTATCCAAGGCAACAAACTAAATGGAATCATTGCAAAAGAATAGACAAGTATTTGAAATGCAGATGCGCTAGATTGTCCTTTCGGCGAAGGCAATAACGAAAACCCTCCTGCTTTGTAATCATCGTATAAAACCCATGCGATTGCCCAAAAATGGGGGAACTGCCACATGAATTGAACGAAAAAAAGAACCCCTGGAAGTAACCCGAAATCGTTCGTTGCAGCTATTGCTCCAAGCATTGGCGGAATAGCCCCTGGAAATGCGCCTACAAAAACTGCCCATGGCGAAACACGTTTCATTGGCGTGTAGACAAATACATATAATATAAAAGCCGCCAAGCCAAGAAGTGCAGAATATATATTGATTAGAAACAACAAATACGTACCAACAAGCAACGAGAATACTACGATTGTATACGCTTCCTTTACCGACATTGTCCCCATTGGAATCGGTCGGCGCTCCGTACGCTTCATTAATTTATCTAAATCGCGTTCCCAAATTTGATTGGAACCATTAGAAGCAGCAGTTACAAGCGATCCGCCTAGGAGTAGATAAAAAATATGCAAACCATTATTTCCGCCAGCAAATAGATAACCAGACAATGCCGAAAGTACAACCAGTGATGCTAATCGAAATTTTGTGAATGCGTTATAAATTTGTATTTTTTTTCCTAGTGACATTTGTTGAGTTGGGACCTCCATGAATAAAAATTGCAGCACAAAAGTAATGAAATTAACTACCTGCATCAAATATTAAACGTCTTTTTATCCGGTATAAAAATATTATGTTTTTTGCTGCTTCTTCTCAAATTTGAGATGGTTTTAAGCAGGTTTTAGTTCGCGATTTCGGATTGAATTTTCAAAAATTACCAATTCAGGAAGCGAATTACGTTTAAAACAGAAAGTTAAAGTGCCTTAAATTCATAAAACGAACTAATTTTTTACATTTGTATCTTTAACCTGTTTGTATGTCAATTCAAAAATTATCGATTCTTATTCCAGCTTACAACGAAGAAAATACAATTCAGGTAATTCTGGAAAAAATTGCTGCGGTAGAATTGGAAAACAACATAGCAAAAGAAATAATCATAGTGAACGACTGCTCCAAAGATAAAACAGTTGATAGCATTGAACACTATATTTCAGCACACCCGGAATTGGATATTCGTTTCTTTTCACAGGAAAGGAATATGGGTAAAGGCGCAGCAATCAACCGTGCAATTCAAGAATGTTCTGGTGATTATTTGCTAGTGCAAGATGCCGACTTAGAATACGATCCACAAGAATACAATTTGCTACTAAAACCGGTTTTTATGGACGATGCAGATGTTGTATACGGTTCGCGTTTCATCGGTCACCACCCACACCGAATTTTGTTTTATTGGCATTCCATTGGAAATAAGTTTTTAACGAGACTTTCCAATATGATGACGAATCTCAATTTGACGGATATGGAAACCTGCTACAAATTGATTCGCACCTCTATTGCAAAGGAGATTAATATTCAAGAAAAGAGGTTTGGTATCGAACCTGAAATCACTGCAAAACTTGCGAAAATTCCAAAAATAAAAATATATGAGGTTGGAATTTCCTATTACGGCCGAACGTATGAGGAAGGAAAAAAAATTGGTTGGAAAGATGGTTTTAGAGCCATTTATTGCATCTTGAAATACAAGTTTTCAAAGTGATTTTTAACCTTAAAAAAGTTTTCTTTTAAGGTTTATTTCTCATAAGATTTTTAAAATAAAAAAAGAGACCCAAAAGTCTCTTTAATTGAAATATTCTAAAGATGCGACGATTACAAAATCAACATCGCGTCGCCGTAAGAATAAAATTTATATTTATTCTCAATTGCTTCTTTGTAAGCCGTCATCATTAAGTCGTGCCCGCAAAACGCAGAAATCATCATTAACAAAGTGGAAAGCGGTGTATGGAAATTTGTAACCATAGAATCAGCAATACTAAATTCGTATGGTGGGAAAATAAATTTATTTGTCCAACCATCGTATGGCTTTAACAAACCGTCTGTGGAAACTGAAGTCTCGATGGAACGCATAGAGGTAGTTCCAATTGCACAAACTCTCTTTTTATTAAGCTTGGCATTGTTCACTATTTTTACGCACTTTTCATCAATTATAACTTGCTCAGAATCCATTTTATGTTTTGTCAGATCCTCTACTTCTACCGGACGGAATGTTCCCAACCCAATATGCAAGGTAACCTCTGCAAATTGAATTCCTTTCAATTCCAACCTTTTCAGAAGTTCTCTTGAGAAATGCAAACCAGCAGTTGGAGCTGCAACCGCACCTTCTTCTTTTGCGAAAATCGTTTGATAACGGTCTTCGTCAGAAGGCTCTACCGAACGCTTGATATATTTTGGAAGTGGCGTTTCTCCAAGTTCCGTTATTTTTGCTTTGAATTCTTCATAAGGACCATCAAAAAGAAAACGCAATGTTCTCCCTCTCGATGTTGTGTTATCGATTACTTCAGCAACTAATGAATCGTCATCACCGAAATATAATTTATTTCCAATACGGATTTTACGCGCTGGATCTACCAAAACATCCCACAACAAACTTTCACGGTTCAATTCTCTTAATAAAAAAACTTCGATTTTAGCTCCCGTTTTCTCTTTATTTCCATACATTCTTGCTGGAAAAACCCGCGTATTATTCATGATCATCACATCTCCTTCAGAGAAATAGTTTATCAAATCCTTGAATAATTTGTGCTCAATTTTTCCGGTAGAACGGTGGATGACCATCAACTTGGCTTCGTCGCGATTTTCACTAGGATATTCCGCGATTAATTCCTCGGGAAGATCAAAACTAAAATCGGAAAGTTTCATTTTACTCATACTGCAGTTTTTTAGTTCCTTTAAAGAAAAGGAGCACAAAGATACAAAATAATAGAGGGCTTGTCAAGTGCTAATTTCGGAATACTAATTACTTCCCCTGAATAATTGAAATCCAGTCGTCTACACTTTTTGCTTCTTCGATGGATTGCTCGCCGGATTTTGTTCTTCTCAACGCGATTAAAGTGCCTCCAGAATGGAGGTATTTGCCAAAATCGTATGCGATAGATCGAATATACGTTCCTTTCGAACAGGTAATTTCAAAATCAATTTCCGGAAAACGTTCTGCTGAGATTGTAAAAGCTGAAATTTCAATTGTATTTGCCTTCAAAATTACTTCTTTACCTGCGCGAGCTAAATCATAGGCGCGTTTCCCATCCACTTGTTTGGCGGAAAAAATGGGTGGAACTTGCTGGATTTCACCACTAAATCGCAAGCGAATCTCTTCCAATAATTCTGAAGTGATATGATCTGTTGGAAATTCTGCATCGAATGCACTCTCCAAATCATAGGATGGCGTTGTTTTTCCGAGTAAAATCGTTCCTGTATAGGTTTTCATTCCACCCATCAACTGATCAATTCTCTTGGTGTGTTTTCCAGTGCATAAAACCAATAAGCCGGT
>CAIYXD010000172.1 GCA_903930085.1 uncultured Flavobacteriia bacterium | reverse complement strand
ATGGATGGATCTTGGTAACCATTTTGCAACTTAATATCTGTATATCCTTGGTAATCATAACTTCCATGCACGTAATCCAATTCAATGTGAATAGGGTTTTTGTTGTTATTCGCATTATAAGAACTGTTTCCTTTGTATTTTACGCCAACGCTGTCGAATACAATTCCATTTATACGAACGGAATCTGCAAGGAGATAATCTTCCGTTGTGGAAGCTAGTGCATCTAATTGTGCATCCCAATTAGCGGCAGAAAAGAAAACTTCAATTGTCTGAACGGTTGCGCGGTCATAGAATCCTTGCGCAGCAATTTTTTGATGCAACACTAAAAGAAAAATACTGAATAAACTGATTTTAAGCATATTTGAATTGTTTGTTTTAACTCTGTTAATTGTTTCTTAAAGTTAAGATGTTAATTCCTTCACAAACTTGCACGTTAATTAAATCTACTTCAAAAATTAACTCAAAAAAAAACGCCTTAAAAAAAGGCGTTTTAACTAGATTCAAAAAAAGTGCTTAAATATCAATTTTAGCATATTTTGCATTTTTCTCAATGAATTCTCTTCTCGGAGGAACATCATCGCCCATCAGCATAGAGAAAATCTGGTCACATTCTGCTGCATTATCAATTGTAACTTGACGCAATGTGCGCGTTTCTGGATTCATTGTAGTTTCCCACAATTGTTCCGCGTTCATTTCACCCAAACCTTTGTAACGTTGAACGTTTACAGAAGATTCACTTCCACCGCCTTTTAATTCATTGATTAATAAATCGCGTTGGTCTTCATTCCAAGCATAATCCGATTTTGTTCCTTTTTTTACTTGGTACAATGGTGGAGTAGCAATATAGATGTAACCGTTTTCAATCAATTCTTTCATGTAACGGAAGAAGAAAGTTAAAATAAGGGTTTCGATATGCGAACCATCGACATCGGCATCACACATGATAATAACCTTATGGTATCTTAATTTCTCCATATTCAGTGCTTTGGAATCCTCTTCTGTTCCAATTCTAACACCTAGAGCCGTGTACATATTTTTAATTTCTTCGTTTTCGAAGATTTTATGCTGCATTGCTTTTTCAACGTTCAAAATCTTACCACGCAATGGCATAATCGCTTGAAAATGGCGATCGCGACCTTGTTTTGCCGTACCACCCGCAGAATCTCCCTCGACAAAGTAAATCTCGCAAGCAGCAGGATCTTTTTCAGAGCAATCCGCCAATTTTCCTGGAAGTCCAGAACCGGTTAATACATTCTTGCGTTGCACCATTTCACGTGCTTTTCGAGCAGCATGACGTGCACGAGCAGCAAGAATTACTTTATCAACGATTATCTTCGCTTCAGCAGGATGCTCTTCCAAATAAGAAGATAACATTTCTGAAACTGCCTGACTAACTGGAGCAGTTACTTCTCTGTTTCCAAGTTTTGTCTTTGTTTGACCTTCAAATTGCGGCTCTTGCACTTTCACAGAAAGCACAGCTGTTAAACCTTCGCGGAAATCATCTCCATCGATTTCAATTTTCTCACGGGTCAACATTCCTGAATCCGTCGCGTATTTTTTCAAGGTATT
>CAIYXD010000171.1 GCA_903930085.1 uncultured Flavobacteriia bacterium | reverse complement strand
CGATTTCCTCCTTCTTTTTCCTGCAAAAGACAAGCCATTGCGTGCACGCGATCAATATGAAACCAATCGTGACCTGTAGCATCGTTTTGAAAAATTTCTTTGACGTGCGACCTTACTTTTTCGATTAATTCGTTCATTTTTTTAAAGATTTACTAAATCGAAAATTTTGAAGCTACCATTTTCTGTCGTAGCATATAAATTATTTCCATAGGAAAATAGTGCGTAGAAGTTGCCTTTTGCAAATGGTTCCCATGTATTTCCAAAGTCTTTTGAAAAATCCAAACCATTTGTACCACACGCATAAAAAACACCTTTTTCCTGAATTACACAAGAACGATAGCCACGCGGTTGCTTTTCGGAATTAATCCAAAATTCACCACCATCCTCCGTGAAAAAAGAAATATTTAAACTCAAATCTGGATTTTTATAGTCTCCACCAACAATAACCCCGGCTTGTTCAGAAAACATGTGAATTGAAAATGCACCACTAGACTCGCTAGTCAAATAAGGCAAGGAAGTGATTTTCCACGTTTTTCCTTTATTTGTTGTTTTAAAAAATCTGCTTTTACTTCCACCAGAAACAAAAACAAATGTGCTGTCATTTAGAACCTGAACATTTGTTCCGCTTGCTGCAAATCCTGCTTCTCCATCCATTGCAGCAACTTTTCCTTCACATTCTTTCCATTCTAACCCAGCATTTTCGCTGTAATACAAGGAGAAAAATCCTTTTTTTGGATCCCCCATGATAAAACCGGTATTTTTCAAAATATCCATTCCATCCAAGAAACAACCAATCCACATGCTTGATTTTGGTGTAATGTATTCAATGAATTTCTCCGTATCTGTTTTTGCAAGTAATCCATATGTTCCGCTTTGCATTCCCAAAATATCTTTACCGCTAAATTCGAGGTCTCGCATTTCCTCAAACTTTCTGTTTTTTAGGAGATTAGTCGATTTTTCCGTTTTTAAATTTGTCGCATACATTGCGCCATTGGAATTTGCAGTGTATACCATGCTGTCTTTGACAAGAATTGAACGTGAATAGCAAAGATCTTTTGTGTACTGAATTTTACGTGCCGATTTGTTTTTTCGTACATATCTATTTTCTTGCGCAGAGACGGAAGAATTAAAAATGAGAAGTAGACTACTTATTTTTAAAAGTCCGGTTAAATTTAACATGTTGTTCATCTTTTAATTGCAATAAATCGTGGGGAATTTCGCGTTTCCATCTGTTATGCGACCAAAGCCAAAAGCTTGGTTCTTTTATAATTTCTTTTTCGAGCAGTTGCACATGTTGTTCCGTAATCTCTCCCCAGATGCATTCGTGCGGTTCTTCTGAAATTATTTTCAGTTCCATTTGATAGTGTCCTCGCTTCACTTTATGCAGAATAAAAAACACAACAGAAAAATCAAATTCATGTGCCATTTGTTCCGCACCAAAAAGAACCGCGGTTTTTTGGTTTAAAAAATTCATCCAATAGCTTTTTCTGGAATTTCCAGGCGATTGATCCGCGAGTGTAAGAATTGCAATTGGCGCATGAAGATTTGCTTTAATTTCAGCTTTAAAATTTTTCGCATGCATGACTTTCATCCCAAAACGGGTGCGTCTTTCATTGATTTTTCGATCCCAGAATTTACTCGTCATTGGCATTCCGATCCCCATAGCTTGGTGGGAGAACAGGAAGTTTTGCGCTGTAATCAGCCATTCCCAGTTGTTGTAATGACCAGAAACAAGAACTACACTTTTATTCTTTTTGTATAAATCTTCTAATAATTCTGGATTTTTAACCGTAAAACGATATTTTAATTCTTTTTTAGAAATCGTTAAATTCTTTATTCCTTCTGCTAATAAGTCACAAAAGTGACGGTAAAACTTTCGTTTTAGTCGTTTCAGTTCTTTTGAAGATTTTTCGGGAAACGATTTTTGTAAATTAGCTTCGATGACTTTATTTCTATATGGAATTACCGAAATCAGTAAAAGAAATAGGCTGTCAGAAAATAAATACAAGACGCGCAGTGGCAAGTAAGATATTGGAAGAATAAATAAATAATATGCAAGTTTGGCAGCCATCAAATATATTTTTCACCCCATAATTTGGCGATTATTTCTTCTGTTTCCTGTTCTTTTTTAGCGCTTCCAGCTTTAAAAAAGGGCATTCCAATAAGTTCAACCGGAAGGAATTCTTGTTGTATAAAATTCCCTGGATAGTCGTGCGAGTATAAATACTCTTTTCCATAACCAAGTTCTTTCATTAAGGCGGTTGGTGCATTTCGCAAGGGAAGAGGAACGCCAAGATTTCCGGAGTTTCTAACTTCTTCCTGCGCTTTATTAATTGCAATATACGCTGCATTTCCTTTCGGTGAAGTCGCTAAATAGATAGTACATTGCGCGAGAATTATTCTTGCTTCGGGAAATCCAACTGTTTCAACCGCTTGAAAGCAGTTGGTAGCCATTAACAATGCATTTGGGTTTGCTAAACCAATATCTTCTGAGGAGGAAATAATTAACCTACGTGCTATAAATTTTGGATCTTCGCCGCCTTCCACCATGCGCGCCAACCAATAAATTGCGGCATTTGGATCGCTTCCACGGATTGATTTTATGAATGCGGAAATAATATCGTAATGTTGTTCGCCATCCTTGTCATACATTGCAAGGCTTTGTTGCGCGCAGGCTTGTACAATTTCATCGGTGATTTTAATAATTTTATCTTCCCGGAAAGTTCCAATTATTATTTCAAAAATATTTAACAATTTCCGAGCATCGCCTCCAGAAATCGCTAGTAAGGCAGCTGTTTCTTCCAACAAGATATTCTTCTCTTTAAGAACTTGATCTTCTCGGATGGAACGGTGCAGTAAATCCAGCAAATCTTTTTTTGTATGGTGACTCAAAGTATAAACCTGGCAACGAGAAAGTAGGGCTGAAATAACTTCAAAAGAAGGATTTTCAGTTGTCGCACCAATCAAAGTGACAATTCCTTTTTCCACAGCGCCCAGTAAGGAATCTTGCTGCGCTTTTGAAAATCGGTGTATTTCATCAATAAATAAAATGGTTCCTTTTTGCTGAAACATTCCACCTTGTTCAACCCGTGAAATTATTTCCCGTACATCTTTTACGCCGGATGATATTGCAGATAATGTGTGAATTGGTCGTTTTAAATGTGTTGCAATCAGTTGCGCCAAAGTAGTTTTACCAACTCCTGGAGGCCCCCAAAAGATCATAGATGGAATCAAACCAGAATCTAATGCTCTTCGAAGAGAAGCTCCTTCTTTCAATAAATGATCTTGCCCAATGTATTCATCCAATGATTTTGGACGCATGCGTTCGGCGAGAGGAGCGAGGAATGACATTGTTTTATTCTGTTTTTAAAGGAAACAAATATACATTAGATATCTGAATTTTGTGCGTTGAGAATACAGAATTCCGCTTTGGAATGCCCGAATTGTCGCATTCATTCTTCCTAGTTCAAAAGATTCTCCAACGCGAGATTCTGAAACCTTCTCGTTAATTGTTATTTGGATTAATTGGAAACTTGGAAATTGTCTTGAATTTCCCACCTTGTTTTTCCATGCAGTAATTCCAAAATTGCGGATTGTTTGTGTCTAAAATATCATTCACGCTTATATTATCCGCAACAATCCAAGAATTTTTCTTGAGTTCTTCGGTAAGTTGGTTTTTACCCCAACCGGAGTAGCCTAAAAAAAATCGAACTAATGCATTGTTTTGAGAGTTTTGCCGAATTTTTTCAACTATCTGATCATAATTTCCACCAAAATAAATTCCCTTTTTTATTTCATAACTTCCTTCAATTGCATCGCCAAACGCGTGAATAAAAAATATACTTTCAGTATCTACAGGTCCGCCAACGCTTATTTTTGATTGTACATTTGGAAAATCT
>CAIYXD010000170.1 GCA_903930085.1 uncultured Flavobacteriia bacterium | reverse complement strand
CGAAATGCGCTGTATTATATTCAACGGTTTGGACTCGATGAGCATATACGCCACGAGAAAATAAAGCAGAAAAATTACCTCGAGCATCTTTTGGGGAAAATAAATTTTGTATTACACATTAATCCTTCAGATGCGGAATTTTTAGAATACAAAACACTATTGATCAACTACAAAGTGCTCAATGGGGAACAAAAAACTGGCGTAAAAACGGGTTTGACTGCCGAAGTACACAGAAATCGGAGTTTAAAAAAAATCAACTTGCTAAAATTCAAGTGATTCTGCATCGATCATGGTTACCCATTTACCCATTTTTTTTTGAATAATTTTGAAGTGATGTGCTTCCTCTGGCGTTATAAGAGAAATTGCCTCGCCGCTCGATTCTGCTCGTCCAGTTCTTCCGATTCTGTGGATATAATCTTTTGGGGAACGCGGCAATTCATAGTTGATTACATGCGGTAAAAATTCGATATCAATTCCTCTGGAAATAAGATCTGTAGCTACTAGAACACGAATGTTTCCCCGTTTGAAATTATTCAACGCGCGCTCTCTGGTTTCCTGACTTTTTTTACTGTGCATCGCCATTGCGTCAATGCCATTTTTGCACAATTTCTCCGTTACCATATCTGCCTTGTGTGTCGATGAGGTAAAAACCAGCACTTGTTTCATGTTGTTGTGCTTAATCAGGTAACGCAATAATGGACCTTTTTTCTCCTCGGAAACAAAATAGCCAAGTTGATTGATGCGCTCAAGATCTTCTGTTTCTTCCTCTATTTTTAGAACTACAGGATTCCGCAAAAGAATTTCTGTAATTCCACTGATATCTTCGCTTAAGGTTGCCGAAAACAACAGATTTTGTCGCTTTTGGGGTAAAAGTTTAAAAATTCGATCCATTTCTTCCTTGAAACCAAGATTTAGCATTTTATCTGCTTCGTCCAAAACAAGGGTTTCAATTTCAGAAAGATGGACAGCATTGGATTCCACCAATTCCAATAATCTTCCTGGTGTTGCAATTAAAATATTCACGCCCATCATCGCCTTCATTTGCGGATTGATGGAAACGCCGCCATAAACGGCCATTGTTTTTATCGGATGCTCCAGCTGTGAACTGAAAAGTTGGAAAACTTCTCTGACCTGAATTGCGAGTTCACGTGTTGGAACAACAATCAATGCTTTAACATGGCGATTTTTAGTGGCGGCAACATTTTCTAAATTTACCAAAAGAGGTAAGACATAACTTGCTGTTTTCCCCGAACCTGTTTTTGCAATTCCTAAAACATCTTTTTTCTCCAAAACAGCAGGAATTACAACCTCCTGAATAGGATAGGCTCGTTCGTATTTCTGAAAAGAAATTGCTTTTAATAATGCTGGGGATAATCCTAATTTTGAAAACGGCATGGCGTTATTTTAATTTGCGCAAAGATACGGTTTTCTTTTTGGAGCGAAATCAGCTTTCGGTGCAGTTTTTAAGTGTTTTCAATTTTTGTTTCCGATGTTTTAGTTCGTGCCAATTGCCAACTGAGTAGCGCAAGTAATAAGGTGATTGGCGTAAAAATAAACTTTTCAAAATTTGTATCTGCCAATAAATTTCCAATCGAATTTAAACCGAATAAAATGGACATTGTATAAAGCATTACGCTGATTTTAACGGGATGGTTTCCGAATGTAATGATTTTAGCGCGCAGCAAACCAACCATTAGCATCAAAATAGTAATGAAAAGTGAAATCCGCTCAAGTGAAATCATTTCTGAATGGTTTTTTAGTTTCCCACCCCAAACGATATCAAATGGAATTATTCCCAAAAGAACGAAACTGTGAAATACTATAATGACTATCAATAAAAATAGAAATATGGAGATTTGAATTTTTTCGGAATAGCGTTTTTTCATCGTTTCAAAAATTGAGTCACAAATTCTTTAAAATTTTACACGAAAATAACACAAATACATAACCAATTAGCTGCCTCACAAAGAATCGCTAACATACTAGTTCATTATTT
>CAIYXD010000169.1 GCA_903930085.1 uncultured Flavobacteriia bacterium | reverse complement strand
TTTATTTTTCACCACCTTCACTTTTACGCGGTTACCCATGATTTCTTCCCCGTCTTTAATTTGAGCAGCGCGTCGAATATCGATACGAATAGAGGAATAAAATTTCAAGGCATTTCCACCCGTTGTAGTTTCTGGGTTACCAAACATAACGCCAATTTTCTCCCGCAATTGGTTAATGAAAATACAGCAACATCCAGCTTTATTAATAGATCCAGTAAGTTTTCGCAATGCTTTCGACATCAAACGTGCCTGTAAACCCATTTGAGAATCGCCCATTTCTCCTTCGATTTCTGCTTTTGGCGTAAGCGCCGCTACAGAATCCACAACGATTAAATCAATTGCACCGGAACGAATTAAATTATCCGCAATTTCCAATGCTTGTTCCCCGTTGTCGGGTTGAGAAATCAACAAATTCTTAATATCAACGCCCAATTTCTGTGCGTACGTTGGATCGAAAGCATGTTCCGCATCAATAAATGCAGCAATTCCTCCTTGTTTTTGTACTTCTGCGATTGCATGAATTGCCAAGGTAGTTTTACCCGATGACTCAGGACCATATATTTCTACCACACGACCTTTTGGATAGCCATTTATTCCTAGAGCCAAATCCAAGGTAATAGAACCAGAAGGAATTACTTCCACTTTTTCTACTGGCGCATCACCTAATTTCATAACGGCACCTTTGCCATACGCTTTGTCTAATTTCTCTAGCGTCAATTGGAGCGCTTTTAATTTTTCTGCATTTACTTCTTTAACTGCCATATCGTTTGTTGTTTGTTCTTCCTTTTACTCGTACATAAAAGTTAGAGGTTATTAATTTAACTGATGCAAAAATAGCATCAGAAGGTCGTAAGCTATTTACGTTCTAGGTGATTATTTAAAAATTTCTAAAATTTCTTCTGCGTGTTCCTTTGTTTTTGGCTTTTCAATGATTCCAACGATGTGTTGGTTCTCATCAATCAAAAAGGTAGTTCGATGAATTCCATCGTATTCTTTTCCCATGAATTTTTTATTTCCCCAAACGCCAAATGCTTCAATTACAGATTTGTTCTCATCCGCAATCAAGGGAAATGGTAAAGCAAACTTATCTTGAAATTTTTGATGAGAACTAATTGAATCAGCACTTACGCCAACAATATGAATCCCATTTTTCTGCAAGAGCGCATAATTATCTCTAATATTACATGCCTGAACAGTACATCCTGGCGTATTGTCTTTTGGATAAAAATAAATTGCCAATTTCTTTCCTTTGAAATCGTTTAAACTAATTGTCGCGCCGTTTTGATCCGTTCCAGAAAATTCAGGTGCCTTGTCTCCTACTTTTAAATGTTTCATTTTGCTAATTATTTAAACAACATTTTGACGATTTATTAATCAAATATAAATCGAATATTTATATAAACAAAAAATAAAATGAAAAAATGTTTAGAAACTAATCACTTTCAAGGCAGAAAAAAAGCCTCCCAGAGAACTGAAAGGCTTTAAATAGCGCGTTTATGTGCTGTTTTTTAACTTATTCCTTTACCTCCAAAACTGCATATTTTATTTTTAATGCTTCAAATGCTTTGATTTTCTTGCGCGCTTCATCCGCATACAAGGCATCTTTATTTTTTTCGTGGGCAGCAATCTCTTCCGTTAGTTCTAAAATCTTCGTATCAAACATCGACATTAAATAGGTTATATTTTGTGGTAAAAACATTTGCG
>CAIYXD010000168.1 GCA_903930085.1 uncultured Flavobacteriia bacterium | reverse complement strand
GGAACGGCACCGTATCAATATTCTTTAGACAACTTAATGTTTTCAACAAATTCTAACTTCTCTGGACTTGTTGCCGGAGCTTACGTCGTAACGGTAAAAGATGCAAACAACTGCCTTACGTCGATGAATATAGTAATTAATGAACCAACAAATTTAATTTTGTTGGGCGCAGGAACAACAGTTACAACAGGGAATGATGGAACAATTACCCTTACTGCAGATGGAGGGGTAACACCTTATCAATTTTCAATAGATGGGGTTAATTACGAAACCAATTATTTTTTTGATAATTTGATTGGTGGAAATTATTCTTGTGATGTAATAGATGGAAATGGGTGTGTTTCATCTACTATTGTATTGTTGGACGATGTTACTGGATTATCGGAAGAATTCATTCAAGGTGATTGTGCCACAGTTGTTTTTCCGAATCCTACGGAAGATTGGATAACGATTAGAAGCGTAAATTTCGCGCTTGCAACAGAGGGAAATTACCAGATAATAGATGGAATTGGAAGAGTGATTCTTTATGGTAAAATAAACGGTGTAAAAACGGATATATCTTTAAAATATTTAAAATCAGGGAATTACATTTTAAAGGTAGGTGAAACTGCTAAACCAATTCGAATTGAAAAAGAATAACTAAGTACATGTTGAATGTAATCAAAAGTCGTAAATTTCAAATAGTGAAAAGAGTTTGTAAGTAGAGCTATTTTTCAGAAATTAAAACCTGATTCACTTTTAAAGAAATCACTTTATACTTTTTATACTTTCGTTTTAAGAAGTTAAGGAATAAAAAAATCCCGCCATTCAAAAGATTGGCGGGATTTTAATTTTAGATTAAAAATCTTATGCTTCTGGCGTTTCTTCAACTGCTTCTGCTGTTGCTTCACCCTCCTCTTCATCTTCATCATCTGTATCTACTGGCTTGGTTGCTCCACGTGCCATTTTAACAGAAACAACAACTGCATTTGCAGGATCTAAAATTGTAACACCTGGAATTTCGATTGCGCCTACACGAATCGATTTACCAATTTTCAACTTAGAAATATTCAAAACAATTGCTTCCGGCAAATCTTGTGGTAATCCCATGCAATTCAAACGACGGAAAACCTGCATTAATTTACCACCTGCCAAAACGCCTGGAGAAGCTCCAGTCAATGTAACTGGCAAACCAACTCTTACTGGTTTTGTTGCGCTCAACTCTAAAAAATCTACGTGTTGAACCGTACCTTTTGTTGGATGTTGTTGCAATTCACGAATAATACCTCTTGCTTTTTTTCCTTCAATTTCCAATTCTACTTGGTAAACGTTTGGAGAAAAAACGATTTTCTCGATATCATTTCTCTTTACTGCGAAGTGAGTTTGCTCACCTTGACCGTAAAGCACACAAGGCACCATTCCTGCAACTCTTACTGCTGCAGCGTCCTTTTTCCCTACGCTCGTTCTTAACGAACCGCTCAATTGTGCTGTTTTCATATATGTATTTATTTATTTACTTATTAATTAAGAGATTAAAAAATGTGAACTAATAGATTCATTGTTCACCATTCTTCGCATGATATCTGCAAATAGATCTGCAACTGTCAGTACTCTTATTTTATCACTCTTTTGTTTCAATGGTATCGTATCTGTTACAATCAATTCCGTCAATTTTGATTTTTCAATTCGTTCAAATGCTGGCCCGGATAATACTGCATGTGTACAAAATGCACGCACACTATTCGCTCCATTTTCCATGAACAAATCTGCTGCTTTCGTAAGTGTTCCTGCTGTATCCACCATGTCATCAATCAAAATAACATCTTTACCCCGCACGTCGCCAATTACTGTCATTTCAGCAATTTCATTCGCAACTTTTCGTTGTTTATGGCAAATTGCCAAACTTGTGTTCAACTTTTTAGCGTAGGAATTAGCACGTTTTGCGCCACCAGCATCTGGCGCTGCCATGATTAAGTTCCCATTGTTCAATTTCTCCAATTCAGGAAAAAATATTGTGGATGCAAATAAGTGATCTACTGGAACTTCAAAGAATCCTTGAATCTGATCTGCATGTAAATCCATTGTCATGAGACGGTCTACACCAGCAGCCATCAACATGTTCGCAACTAATTTTGCACCAATTGCAACCCTTGGTTTATCTTTACGATCTTGTCGTGCAAACCCAAAATAAGGAATTACAGCGATTATTTTTCTTGCGGATGCTCTTTTAGCAGCATCTACCATCAATAAAAGTTCAAATAAATTATCGCTAGGCGCCATCGTAGATTGGATAATAAAAACATCCTGTCCACGCACCGTTTCTTCAAAAGAAGGTTGAAATTCACCATCGCTGAACTGCATAACATTCACATCTCCCAAAGGAATACCGTAACTTGCTGCGATTTGCTCTGACAAATGCTTTGTAGCCCGACCAGAAAATATTTTTATACCAATTGACATAAATCTTCTTTAGAAAGGCGCGAAGTTAAGGAAAATATCTGAAAACTGACGATTTCTACTTCAAAACAAGAAGATTACTCCATTTTTTTTGTAATTTTTGACATTCACTAAAAAGCAAATTATGTGTTACAGCAATTCTTCCACCTCGAAAAACATCGATCTTTCCAAAAAATACGGTAAGAAGATTCCTGCCGGAATGGATGAAACGCCCATTTATTTTGCCTCTGGATTCAGTTTTCCAACATGGCGAATTGTGACGCAAGAAGATACCTTACAAAGTATGAATTGGGGTTTAATTCCATCTTGGTTTAAAGAACATGATTTTAAAGAAATTGCATCTATGACATTGAATGCCCGTGCGGAAACAGCAGGCGAAAAAGCAAGTTTCAAGCACTTGGTGAACCGACAAATGTGCATTGTTCCGTCCAACGGATTTTTTGAATGGCAAACGATTGGAAAAGAAAAAATTCCTTATTTCATTTATCCAACACATGGAAATATTTTATCTATGGCTGGTTTGTTTGACCAATGGCACGATCCCTTGACAGGAATACTAAAAAAAACCTTTACAATATTGACTTGTCCCGCAAATGAATTGATGGCTGAAATTCATAATTACAAAAAACGGATGCCAGTACTTTTAAAACCAGAACAAGAAATGGATTGGCTGCAAGGAAAATTGGATTTGGATATTTTGCAAAATCCGGTTGACAGCACCTTTATCAAAGCCCATGAAGTTAATCGAAAGTTGGTAGCAAGCAAAAACCAAAACAGTTTAGAAGTTCAATTGCCTTTTAAAAATGATTTATTTGAACAAGGGAGTTTGTTTTGAGGAGTTGGAATTAAATCCAACGCTGCGCTGGATCTACTTTTTGCTCGGTGCTGC
The DNA here is from genome assembly GCA_903930085.1 of uncultured Flavobacteriia bacterium. Classification (GTDB taxonomy): domain Bacteria; phylum Bacteroidota; class Bacteroidia; order Flavobacteriales_D; family Crocinitomicaceae; genus M0103. The sequence goes on along the minus strand of CAIYXD010000168.1, from coordinate 707 downwards.
GCAGGATCTCCCGATCCTGCGCAAATAAAAACACAACTTAATATCCCTGCTCCGCTGGATCTCCTGATCCTGCGCAAAAAAAATAAAAAATAATATCCCTAGCATTTTTAAATCGTCAAAAAAACCACTATCTTAATGTATGCTTTCTGGTCAAAAACAAACAATTAAAAAACCTAATGGATCCTACTTCTTAACACTGACAGTGGTTGGATGGGTGGATATTTTTACACGGGAAAAGTATCAAAAAATAATCATTGAAACTTTCCAATACTATATAAAACATCGTGGCTTAAATATTTATTCATTTTGTGTAATGAGTAATCATATTCACTTGATTGCTAACACAAATGGCACAAACAGCTTAAGCGATGTAATCCGTGATATTAAAAAATATTCTTCAAGACAAATAATTCTCGCTATTCAAAATGAAACCGAAAGTAGAAGAGAATGGTTACTCGATTATTTCAGTAAATGCGCAGATTCTCATGCAAAATCACAAAATTTTAAAGTCTGGCAAGACGGAAACCATGCTATTGAGCTTTTCAATGAACGATTTACATGGACAAAAGTTCAATATATTCATCAAAATCCTGTTAGGGCTGGAATAATAAGTTCGTCCGAATATTGGAAATATTCCTCAGCTGGGCATTACCAAGAAATGGAAAGCGTTTTGCCCGAGGTTTTTAGGTTGATAGCTCCGGTTAATT
>CAIYXD010000167.1 GCA_903930085.1 uncultured Flavobacteriia bacterium | reverse complement strand
CTTAATCGATTTTGAATCTAAAATACTTCCTTTAGAAAAAGGATTAATGTAAAATAACACCCCAAATTCATTTTTTTCCGGTAAAAATAAACTTGCACCATTTTCATCCATATAGGCTAAGATAAAATGGTTAGGTAAATTTACCCCATAAATAGGGATATCTAACGATTGTGCTAAAATGCTATAAATCAAAGATAAACTAAGAGGGTTTCCCTTTTTGGATTCCATTACCGAATGGATAAAAGAATTCATTGGCGAATGGAAATGCTTGGAGTCGCCATGAAAATTATACGTTCCAAAAAGAATATGGTTGAAAATTTTCACCTGCTCAAAAGCGGTTTGCTTTGGATTAAGTTCCAGCCAAATATCCTTTCTAATTTCTTGAATCGCGTAATGAATTTCAGATTCATTTAGACCGGGATACTGAAATTTGGCAACGATAATTGCCCCTTTCAACAAATCTTTTTCTGTAGAGTTTGACCAATCCTTCAAACTGACTTTTATATCTTCAAATTGAATTTCGTGAATAATTTGCTCGATTCTTGATTGAAAAATTAACCCGTAATCTTCATCTTCCCATGAATTTTCCAGAAAAGGAATTGCATTTGAACCATAGGAAAGCAGCCTGTCTCTGACCTGTTCGTAGATGTTTTCATCCGGGTCATCAATTAACTGAATCAGTGCACGTATTGATTTTTCGTCCTTCATTTTCAGAACAAATGTATAGCAGTATCGTCTTGTTTGAAAGGTATACTCTTTTGTTTATCAATGCTAAAATGTTAATTAGTGGAATTTTAGCAGGGAAACCCGTATACCAAAGGTTGCATTTTCGCTAATCTTTCAAAAGAATAAATAGTAAATATTTCAGGTTTTATAAAGAGAGACTTTTGTTTGAGTCTCTTTTTTTTTGCCTATTTTTTTAGTATCATTGTCTTATAATTTTTGTAACATAACTTTAAACACTTCCAGTATGAAATTTATTCTAATTTTCGCGATTTTAGCAGTAACATTTGGCTGTTCTACAGCAAAAGAAACGCCAGTTAATCCTGAACAAGAAGTTAAAATTGTTGAAGAAAAAATAGAAGAGATAAAAGAGCCGGAAATACTCGTTGGTAAAGTACGTGTTTCCAAAGAAGGCGAAGGATGTCCATTGTACATAGAAGCATTCAAAGATGGTGAAATGTTTTTATTGTATCCTTTGAATTTGATTGAAAAGTATAAAATAGATGGCCTAAAAATAAAATTTATGTATACGGAAAGTAAAGCCCCACTTCCTGATAATTGCTCATCGGCAATTGTTGGTGTTTTGGAAAATACGACGCTTTTGTATTAGTAGATTCGACTTATCTATTGTTTGTGGTGATAAAATCCCAAACCAAATAAGCAAGGGTTTTTCCAACGATTTTTTCTTCCTGTATATTTGTGGGAGCTCCTTCCGGCAAATGTAGGTAAACGCATTTTTTGTGGTGTGCCAATTTACGGATATAATTACGGGCATTTTCAACCGAAAACCCACTTGGCGTATAGGCGGAACTAGGCATGAATTGTATACAGTCTAAATCTAACTCCAACCCAAACCACCTTGTTTCTGAACAATTTTCAACAATAGCGTTTAAATCCGTTTCATATTTCTTCGGCTGTTCCAAGTAATCTTCAAAAAAGGTATACGTGAAATTTTGCTCGTCCAGGTAATTCAAAATATACT
>CAIYXD010000166.1 GCA_903930085.1 uncultured Flavobacteriia bacterium | reverse complement strand
CTTGGTCATTTGTTTATCGCACTTAGGTTTTGAATATGCATCGAATAGAGTTTCAGATAAGGTTTTGGCAAAAAGCACAAAAAATATCCATCTGATAATTGGCGGTCATACCCATACATTCATGGAAAAACCCTTTGAAGAAAAGAATCTTGAAGGGAAGTCCGTTCTAATTAACCAAACAGGTTGGGGCGGATTATACATGGGAAGAATCGATCTTGAGTTTGAAACGGAAGGATTCACAAAAAGAAAAACTGGAAAAGAAGTTGTAATTGTGCGCTGATTAAACAATAATTTATAATCTTTACAGTTATTAAAACGTAAAAAAAATTATATGAAAAATATTTTTCTAGGTTCCTTTTTTAGTTTTCTACTATTTGCTGCATATAGTCAGGAAGAAAAAATTATTGTAATTGATCGAGGTTCTGGCAAACAATACAAAAGTGATCTTAAATCCGATCGGAAATTGGTAACGAATACTTCTGTGCTGAAATTCAGTCCTTTGCAAATGGTTGTTGGAGAAGTGAATTTCGGCTACGAACGGAAGATTGATGAAATGTCGAGTGTTGAATTTGAATTTGGACCTACATTATCTAATGTTGGATTGCGCGTAGAGGATAACCATTTTACCGATCCATTTGGAACAACTACGCAGGAAACGAGTAAAATTGGGTTCTTTGGATCAGTCGGCTATCGTTTTTATCCATTAGACAATAGCAAAGTATTCAATGGTTTCTATGTTTCTCCGGTTTTTAAATACCGATTAATGAATTTTGGTTTGCGCGATTACTCAGAAAATTTAAAAGATACAAAAGGGAATGAAAGCCATGCGTATTTCACATTTAATTTCGGATTCCAGCGCTGGTTATCGGACAACTTCTCTTTGGACTTCTTCGGAGGAATTGGATTAGGATATGAAGCAATTTCCACCTACAATGTTGCAGTAGGATACGATGGTAATACCCAATTGTATACGTATTACTGGGATAAAAACGTTTACAGCGGCGTTCGATTCTTGGTAACTGGTGGAATTAAAATTGGAATTGGTAGGTAGTTTTAACATCAATAGAACACATTTGATTGCATAAAAAAACCTCGGTAGTTCCGAGGTTTTTTTTATGCGCTATAAAACTAAATCTTACAAGTGAATTACCTCTCCATACGCAGCAGCAGCAGCTTCCATAATTGCTTCTGACATCGTTGGATGCGGGTGAACTGTTTTGATAATATCGTGACCTGTTGTTTCCAACTTTCGAATTGAAACGATCTCAGCGATCATTTCTGTTACGTTTGCACCAATCATGTGTGCACCCAATAATTCGCCGTATTTAGCATCGAAAACCAATTTAACGAAACCATCTTTTGCACCGGCAGCACTTGCCTTTCCAGATGCGGAGAATGGGAATTTACCAATTTTGATATCTTTTCCTGCTGCGATAGCTTGTTTCTCTGTCATTCCAACGGATGCAACTTCTGGAGAACAATACGTACAGCCTGGGATATTTCCATAATCCAATGGATCAGGCGAATGACCTGCAATTTTTTCCACACAAATTATTCCTTCTGCAGAAGCAACATGCGCTAAAGCCTGATTAGGCGTAACGTCACCAATTGCATAAAATCCAGGGATGTTTGTTTGGTAAAAATCATTTACTAAAATACGTCCTTTGTCTACAACAATTCCAAGTTCTTCCAAACCAAGATTTTCAATATTTGCTACGATTCCAGCAGCAGAAAGTACAATGTCACATTCGATCTTTTCCTCTCCTTTAGCTGTTTTAATCGTTACAACACATCCATTTCCAGAAGTATCAACAGATTCAACCGAAGAACTTGTCATTACTTTAATTCCCATTTTCTTGAATGATTTTTCCAATTGCTTAGAAACTTCCTCATCCTCTACAGGAACAATGTTTGGTAAATATTCTACAACCGTAACTTCTGTACCGATTGCGTTATAGAAATAAGCAAATTCAACACCGATTGCGCCAGAACCTACGACAACTAATTTCTTTGGTTGTGTTTTTAAGGTCATTGCTTGGCGGTAACCGATTATCTTTTCACCATCTTGCGGTAAATTTGGTAAAACTCTAGAGCGCGCTCCAGTTGCAATGATTACGCCTTTATCTCCCGTATATTCTGTTACTGTTCCATCTTCTGCGGTTACAGAAACTTTTTTCCCAGCTTTCACAACGCCAGTTCCCATCAAAACATCAATCTTGTTTTTCTTCATCAAAAACTGAATGCCATTGCTCATGCCGTTTGCAACGCCGCGACTTCTGTCAATCATAGCAGTAAAATCTACGGAAGCATCTTTCACCGTAATTCCGTAATCGCTAGCATGCGTCAAGTATTCAAATACGTTCGCACTTTTCAACAACGCTTTTGTTGGAATACATCCCCAATTCAGGCAAATTCCACCCAAAGATTCCTTTTCTACAATT
>CAIYXD010000165.1 GCA_903930085.1 uncultured Flavobacteriia bacterium | reverse complement strand
GGATTCTGTTCCCTTGGTTCATCGGTGGATATTTCACTTGCGGCAGTGCAAACTGCAAAAATTGTTATCGCTCAAATTAACCGATATATTCCAAGGACACATGGAGATGGTTTTATTCACATTTCCAATATTCATTTCGCTACTGAAGGACACGAGCCACTGCCCGTATTAGAGGAGCGTGCAATTACGAAAATTGAGCAAAAAATAGGAAAAAACGTTGCGAAACTAATAGAAAATGGTGCGACGCTTCAAATGGGAATTGGCGCTATTCCAAATGCCGTTTTAGCGTGTTTAACGAAGCATAAAAACCTAGGCATCCACTCGGAAATGTTTTCCGATGGTATTCTTCCATTGGTAAAAAGCGGTGTAATCAATGGCGCAAACAAAACGGAACACCAACATCAGATTGTTGGTTCTTTCGTGATTGGAACGCAGAAAATATTTGATTTTATTGATGAAAATCCAATGGTGAAAATGTTAGATTTTTCCTATGTTAACAATGTGGATGTTATCCGTAAAAACCCAAAAGTTACAGCGATTAATAGTGCGATTGAAATTGATTTGACCGGGCAAATTTGCGCAGATTCAATTGGCAGTAAAATGTACTCCGGAGTTGGCGGACAAGTAGATTTTATGCGAGGAGCGGCTTTATCCGAAGGTGGAAAACCAATTATTGCACTTTCTTCGACCACAAAAAATGGAGAATCAAAAATTGTTCCTTTCCTAAAAAAAGGCGCTGGTGTTGTAACGACAAGAGCACACGTTCATTGGGTTGTAACGGAATATGGCAGTGTGAACCTTCACGGAAAGACACTTTTTGAACGCGCAGATTTATTGATAAGCATTGCACATCCAAGCCACCGAGATGCACTCCTGAAATCCATTTCCGATTTCTAAATATAAAAATAAGCAGCTTAGAATTCCAATCGATGAAATACGATTATATTTGCAAATCGATGGAAAAACGCATACTTCTATTTTTACTTTTAACGCTTTCTGCTTCAGGAATTTCCCAAAAATCCGTTGAAGCCTATTCTACTTCTGAGAAAATTGTAATCGACGGAAAGTTCACCGAAAACGGGTGGAAATCTGCTCAAAAAATTGCGGAATTTGTCCAATATTCGCCACAACCTGGAAATCCATCTGGCAAAAAAACAGAAGTACAGATAATGTATGATAATTCGGCGATTTATATTGCTGCAACTTGCCATGAAAACCCTCAAAATGTATCTAAAGTTCTATCGCAACGAGATGATTTCAATGCTAATGTAGATTATTTCCAAGTAACAATCGACACGTATAACGACGATCAAAATGGTTTTAATTTTGGTGTGAGTAGTATGGGTGTCCAATCGGATGCGAAAATCAGCGTCAATTCAAAAAACAACGAATTGAACATGGTTTGGAACAGTGCTGTGGAACATACGGAAAATGGCTGGCAACTGGAAATGCGCATTCCTTTTTCTGCCATTCGTTTCCCGAAGATTGCGCTGCAAGATTGGGGAATTAATTTTCTTCGCTACGTGAGCCACATTCGGGAAGAATCCACTTGGAATGCGGTGAAACCGGAGTTCGATAATTGGCCGGCGCAGTGCGGAACACTCACAAAATTAGAAGGAATTGAACCGCCGACACGATTGGCTTTCATGCCATATATTTCTTCCTACGCCGATCATTATTCGAATGGAAGCGGGAAATCCAGTAATTGGTCGCGCTCCATAAATGGTGGAATGGATATCAAATACGGCATAAATGAGGCCTTCACGTTGGATATGACGCTCGTTCCAGATTTTGGACAAGTTGTATTTGATAACCAAGTGCTAAATCTTAGTCCGTTTGAAATTCAATTCAATGAAAACAGGCAGTTTTTCACCGAAGGAACAGAACTTTTCGGGAAATCCGGTTTGTTTTACACGCGGAGAATTGGAATACAATCGCCGTATAGTGTTTTGACAAAAAATCTTTCCGTAGGCGAATACTTGACAGATATTCCTCCAGCTTCGCAATTATTCAACGCAACAAAATTATCCGGAAGAACAAAAAACGGTCTTGGAATTGGCGTTTTCAATGCGATAACTGCAGAACAAAACGCAACCGCGGTGAATGAAGAAACGGGCGAAACCCGAACAATAATCGCCGCACCATTGACTAATTTCAACATTCTGGTATTGGATCAAAATTTAAAAAACAATAGTTCCATAACCTTGACCAATACAAATGTCCTGCGCGAAGGGAATTTTTACGATGCCAATGTCAGCGGTTTAAACATGAAATTAAACACAGAGGACAATGCATTTTTTGTTTCCGGCCGAACAGCATTGTCCAATAAATTTGAATCAAGCACTACAAAAACCGGCTACAATTATGGTATAAATGCAGGAAAGCAAACTGGTAAAGTAATCTTCAGCGCTTCGTATTTTGAAGAATCCAACACCTACGACCCAAACGATTTAGGCTTTAATACCAACAATAACAAGCGCATTGCAGAAGCAAACATTCGCTACCGTAAATTCACACCATTTTGGCGTATCAATAAATTCTCAGGATCTTTAACCCTTTCCTACAATCGGCTTTACAAACCATCCGTTTTTACGGCAACTTATTTGTCGGGATCCCTTTTTGCGAATAGCAAGAAATTCCACGCCGCAGGATTTGAATTCAACAGTGCTTTATCTGAGAATTTCGATTATTTCGAGCCACGATCTGTAGGAAGGTATTTCACCCGCCCAAAATGGCTAAATGTTGGCGCTTGGATTTCCAGTAATTACCAAAAAAAATTCGCTATCGATTTTAATTTTAATTACGTTTTCGTTGCCCGGGAAAATTGGATGGAATATTATTACGAAATCAGTCCTCGGGTGCGCCTTTCAGAAAAACTGTTTTTAGTTTACGAATTCAACCAGAATTTCTCCTTCAATAGTCAAGGATTCGCCGTAAATATTGGAAACCAAGCCATACCTAGCGAAGAAATTATTTTTGGATCACGAGATAGAATGAATATTACCAATACAATTAACCTTCAATTTACGGCAACAAATCGAATGGGAGTAACTTTTCGATTGCGGCATTACCGATCCACATTATCCTATGATTCGTTTTATAATTTGAACGATGACGGCACATTAAGCCAAAATAATTTGACAGGATTGGATGGAAATGGCGTTCCAATTTACAATACAAACTATAATGCTTTTACCATTGATTTAGTTTACCGTTGGGTATTTTTACCGGGAAGCGAAATAAATATAGTGTGGAAAAATTCGATTTTTTCAAACGACAAAAATATAGATGCATCCTACTTTTCGAATATTTCCACTGTATTAGATTATTCCCCGTTGAACAGTTTTTCCATCAAAATTTTATACTGGTTAGACTACCAAAGTTTAATACGTAAAAAGCCAAGGTAAATTGCCATTTTCTTTCGTTGAAAAAACAGTTCATACTGTTGATTTTGCTAGAGTCGCGATGAATTATAGCGTACTTTTAAGTATAAAAGGAATTAAATGGAAAAAACAGAAAACATGCACTTTATCGACCACGTTGTGGAGGGAATGCGCAAATCAGCTGCTGAGTTGGATGAATTTCAACTTCAACTGAGTTTGGGAAAAATGGAAGCAATGGATGCATTTCACGCACTAAAAAAATCCTACGGTAATTTCACCCATGAAATGAAATTAAAAGCAATTCACGGAAAACAAAATTGGGACGAAATTCTTGGAAAAATTCAGGACTTACAGGTACAGTTAGCACTCGGGAAAGCGGAAACTGCAGAAGTGTTTGAGGAACAAAAGAAGAAAATAGGCCTTGCAATTCATTCGTTACAAGTTGCAATTAAAACAAATCCAACGTTTATTGAATCGAATGCACTTTTTTTGGAGACATTGGAAAACCTAAAATTAAAGCTAGAAATTCTTTCCGAAAAATTGAATCCATTGAAGGAAAAGGTTTCCACTGAATTTACAGCGCGAAAAGAACAATTGGAAGATGCGATTTTACAGTTCAAGGAAAACATCCGCAGCAAATCCACTATCGATGAGCGTTTCGCAACTTTTCAGGATGAATTATCCAAAGCATTCAACCATTTCAAAAAAGCATTTGTTTCCCGTTAATTTATGCGCTTGACGCGATAGAAATAAAAAAGGCTGACCATGCCAGCCTTTTTTGTTTAATCTGAATTCCATCCTTTCCAGTCGTCGTGATCTCCTTTCCTCAAATCTTTCAGCATGCGGTAACCGATGATTGCGGCAAGAATCAAACCTACAACTCCCAAAGCAGAATAACCTCCCCAGAGCGGTTTAATTTCGTGAATTATCAATAAAGAGGAACCAATTGATAGACTTGCAAAAATCAGAACCAGTACAATTTGCTTCGTTACCCGATTGATGGTGTGCACCATCGGATCAATTCCTTTGTGGGTTAAATCGACTTGGATATTTCCGCTATTAATTTTTCGAATAGCATTTTTCAAATCTTGCGGGAAATCTTCCATGTAAGCGCCAAAATCTACTAAACCGTTGAGCACTTTACGACTCAAGGCCAAAGGATTAAATTTTTTCTTGATTGCTTTTACGATAAAAGGCCGCGCCAACTCCAATAAATCCAACTTAGGATCCAAGTGGTGAATTACGCCTTCTACGGTGACCATCGATCTTGCCAAAAGAAAAAAGTGCGCTGGAACTTTCAAACCATGGTCTACAATTACGTCTTTCAGTTCCATCAAAACGGTACTCATTTCATTTTGATGAATCGAATGGATTTCAAAGGTCTGCACAAATTCATACAAGGCAAATTCCAACGCGCGTTTGTCTCGAATTACCGTTACGTCCGACATTTGCTGTAAAGCGGTAATAATTCCTTTTACATTCTGCGCTTTTACGGAAAGAAATAAATGTCCAAACATTTCAATATCCCGATCCATTATACTTCCCATCATTCCAAAATCCAAAAAGCAAACTTCGCCACTATCCATCACTAAAATATTTCCAGGATGCGGATCTGCATGGAAAAAACCATATTGAAAAACTTGTTTCACGTAGGAAACAGCGAGACGGTTTGCAATGATTTTGCAATCTAGTCCAATCGCTTCCAACCTTCCAATATTGGTGATTTTCGTACCCGAGATAAATTCCAGTGCAAGAACTTTCGTCGTGGTATATTGCTGGTAGACAGAAATTGTATACGTTGTCTTATCTGAAATATCATTTTTAATGTTGTTGGAAAAACGCTGCACATTTAGGGATTCATGAATAAAATCTAACTCTTTCAAAATACTTTCCTCAAAATTCTTTACCAAACCCCTTGGATCAAAACTTTTCAAAGCGGGAATTCGTTTTTCAAAAATATCCGCCAACATGTACATTACTTTGATGTCTTCGATAATTATTTCCTTAATTCCTGGGCGTTGGATTTTCAATGCAATTAATTCGCCCGTTTTCAGCGTTACTTTGTGCACTTGCGCCATCGATGCGGAGGCAAATGCTTCTTCATCAAACCAGGCAAATAGATTATCTACTGTACTTTGTAATTCTCGTTCAACCACTTCTTTGGCAATATTTCCGGGTAACGGGGGAACATTATCTTGCAGTTTTTCAAACTGAAAAATCAAATCCTCCGGCAAAAGATCTGGCCTATTACTGAGTATTTGACCGAATTTAATGAACGTTGGTCCCAGCTCCTCGCAAACCAAACGCATTTTTTCCCACTTCGAGTATTTCTGTGCGTTTTTCTTTGTTGTGGAAGGAATTAGTTTCCGCAGTAAGCTATACTTGCCGGTACTGATCATATAGGAAACCAATTCTTCGAATCCATAGCGAACGAATACGCGTAAAATTTGATTATAGCGTTTAAATGACCGATACCGATATTTTATCCCTGAGAATAATCCCATTAGCTATTTTGGGTTTTTTCCAATTGGTTTATTCTAGCTTCAACAAGGGAAACATCTTTCTGCAGTTGGTCTAATTTACTTTGTAAAAGAAGAATTTTATCGGTGTGCGCCACATTAATCTTGGCATAAAAAGCCGTAGCCATTTCACCGATTTTAGTCTCTAAATCATCTTTTGTTTCTTGCGCTTTCAGAGCCAAACGATCCAGGAATTCGATCTCTTTACCATTTTCATCGATTACAACATCTTTCATGAAATGATTGATTTTTTCCTTTCCACTTTCGGAGAGCGCTTCTAGCTTCTCCATTAATTTTGTATCCTTTGAAATGGTATACAAAGCTGTTGACAAGGAAGCCAATTCTAAAAATGTTTTTGCTTTCATAACGTTGATTTAGTTGTTTTATATTACTATATTTACTCTTACGTAATGTAGTAATTATTAACGTAAATATCGCGAATTTTTTCAAGAATTAAAAACAACTTCCCCTATGAAACTTAACGCACCAATTTCCGACTTAATGACCAAAAATGTTGTTTGTGTTAGTCCAAATCAAAAAATTATAGATTTGAAACACATCTATGAAAAGCAACAATTTCACCACCATATTCCCGTCATAGAAAATGACAACCTTATTGGTATGGTAAGTTTAATTGATTTCATGCGGGCAATTCAAAACGCAACACTTGACGATACAGAAGTTGTTTACCACACGCTTTTTGTGAAAGACATCATGACGGAAAATCCAGTTTCAATGTCAGAAAATACACCCATTAAAGAAGTTGCAGAAATTCTTGCAAAAGGGCAATTCCATTCTGTAGTAATTACTAAAAACAACGCGGTAATAGGAATTGTTACGACAGCTGATCTCTTGCGTTTTTTCCTTTCCGAAAATTGAATTTTAAGGTTATAAACACCAAAAATTGTTGTGTTTTTTTCAATCAAACACTTCCTTTTTTCAGCGGAAAATAAAAAAATTAAAACATGATATTGGTCAGTATTTAGCCATTTTTCTATGTTTAAATTTGTACTTAAATCCGCACAATGAAATGGCAAAAACGCACGCCGGAAGAAATTAAATCAAAAATTTTCGAGGCACTTTCCAAGAACGTAAATTACAGCAGTGAAATTATTCTCGGTGTTCCCGCTTCCTACTTGGATGAAAAAGTGTTTCCGCAAAACAAAACATTTTTGAAAGACGCTGCTTTCTTAAGCGCACTCGTGCAAAACCCAAACCATATTGGCTGCCACACTTTGGGAGAATCCGAAAGTTTTTTCCACGGAACGCAAGAAATCGAAAGAGAATTGATTGAAATTTGCGGGGTAGATATATTAAAAGGGGAAAAAGACGAATTAGATGGCTACGTGGCATCCGGTGGCACAGAGGCAAACATTCAAGCAATTTGGATTTACAGAAACTATTTTCAATCCGTGTATTCTGCAAAAACATCTGAAATAGCCATTATTTGTTCGCAAGACAGCCATTATTCGATGGATAAAGCCGCCAATATTTTGGGCTTACAGCTGTTTAAAGTTACAACAGATGAACAAACAAAAACGCTGCAAAAAAATGATCTTTGTCGGATTCTTGATGACTCGGAAGCCCAAGGAATTCGCTATTATATCGTTGTAGCGAATATGCTCACTACGGTATTCGGTTCCGTTGATAATCCGACAATTTACACGGATGAATTAACCAAGAGAAAGGCAAATTTCAAGTTGCACATCGATGGCGCTTACGGTGGATTTTATTACCCATTTTCCAATAAGCACACCAATTTAAATTTCTCCAATCCATTTGTTTCTTCCGTTACGTTGGATGCACATAAAATGGCTCAAGCTCCATACGGAACAGGAATTTTCCTGATTCGAAAAGGATTTATTCACTTCGCAACAACCAAACAAGCGAGTTATGTCGAAGGAGAAGATTGCACATTATCTGGAAGTCGTTCAGGCGCCAATGCACTTGCCGTTTGGATGATTTTATCTACTTATGGACAAAATGGTTGGTTTGAAAAGATTTTTATATTGCAAAAACGAACAGACTATTTGTGTGAAAAATTGGAAGAATTAGAACTCGAGTTTTTCCGTGATCCAAACTCCAATATTGTTGCCATTAGAAGTTCGAGTATGGCGCATGAAATTGCTGAGAAATACCATTTAGTTCCGGATAATCATCACGAAGCGAACTGGTATAAAATTGTGGTAATGGAACACGTTACACTCGACAAACTTGAGCCATTCCTAGCCGATTTGAAACACCATTTTTCGAAACCGATGATTTTGTGAACATACTTTAGTTTGACAAACCAACGCTTTTTCCTGCGATGAATCCGGTTGTCCAAGCAGCTTGGAAATTAAAACCGCCGGTTATGCCATCAATATCCAGTAATTCGCCGGCGAAAAACATACCGGGAATTAACTTACTTTCCATGGTTTTAAAATTCACATCGTGTAATGAAATCCCTCCCGCTGTCACAAATTCTTCCTTGAATGTCGTTTTTCCACTTACTTCATAGCGATCGCTCAATAAAGTATTGACCAACTTGTTTCTGATTTTATTGCCGAGATCCTTCCAGCGCATTTCCGGGTGAATGGCAGTTTTTTCCAACAGAAAATTCCACAACCTACTTGTCATTGGAAATGGATTTAAGTTTCCAATCATTTTCTCTCCGTGTTCTCGAATAATCTGATCCAAGCGCTTGTGCAAATCCACTTCTTTCTCGTCATCCAGCCAATTTACAAGCACTGCAAACTGGTAATTTTTCTCAAATAGTGCACGAGCTCCCCAAGCGGATAATTGTAAAATTGCAGGACCGCTCATTCCCCAATGCGTTACCAAAAGCGGACCTTTTCCAATGAGTTTCGTTCCTTCGACTTTTACAGTTGCTTTTTCAACAACATTTCCCATTAAATCGCGGATTGGATTTGCGGGCATATTAAACGTAAACAGCGAAGGAACAGGATCTATTATTTCATGTCCTAGTTTTTCCAGCCATTCTAAACCCGATCTTTTCGGTTGCCCGCCAGTTGTAACGATTACACGTTCAACAGAAAAATTATCCTCCCGCGTGAAAAGTTTGAACGTATCTTGTTCCACCTCAATCGAAGTAATAGATTGATTGAATTTTATTTCCACACCCAATGCAAGCGATTCTTTCAAAAGACAATCAATAATTGATTGGGAATCATTTGATTGCGGGAAAATACAATTATCGGGAAACGTTTTTAGTGGTACATTTCGCGATTCGAACCAATCCACGGTAGATTGCGCATTGAAAATTTCAAACGCTTTGCGCAAATTATTTTCTCCTCTTGGGTAAAATGCTGCTAATTTCCGATTGTCGAAGCAGGCATTTGTGACGTTGCAGCGGCCACCGCCAGAGATTTTAACTTTCGATAGAACTTTGGAAGACTTCTCAAAAATAATTACTTTTTTGTTCGGGAAATGTTTCTTGGCAGAAAGTGCAGCAAAAAAACCTGCTGCTCCACCACCAATGATTGCTATTGTTGCGGATTGCATGGTTTAATTTGGCGAATTATTCTCGCTCGTTTTATTTTTAGACTTTTTCTTCTTTGATTTTACCGGCATTGCATCGTCTTCTTTTCCTGTATTCGCCTCTCCGCCAAAAGTATAGGTTTCTTCTCCGTGCTCATTGAATCTATGTTCTTCGATAATAATTCCCTTTTTGTACAAGGCATTTCGTTTCAATTTATCGTCTTGGTATCTTTCTTCGAACCATCCTTCCGGAACTCCTTTTTTATAGTTTTCCATGGTTTGAATTCCGCCTTTATAATAGAATGTTTTAAATTCGCCATCTTTCACATCGGAGCTCCAATGTTCGATTGTCAGTAAAACACCGTCGTTGTAGTAATACCTTAATTCACCAGATTTTTTTCCTTGTTTGTACGAAAGATCCTGTACTATTTTCCCATCCATATTATAGGATTTCAAGGAACCATCGATCAGGCCATTTACATAATTGATTTCTTTTTCAATTTTGGATTTTGGGAAATATGTTTTTCTTACACCATGTAGCAAGCCATTTTTATAGAATTCGAAACGGGTGGTATCGCCATCTTTTGTGAGATAAATTTGTTTCCCATGCAATTGTCCCAAGTTGTAATTCATTTCCCATGCCGTAAAATTAGTACTGTCGTAGTAAAATGCCCATTGTCCGGATTCAATTCCTTGAATATGGCTTCGAACCACTTGTAAACAGCCGGATTTGTAGTACGTTGAATCCACACCATTTTCTTTTCCGTTGACAAATGTTATGCGGCGTTCGAGTAAACCATTCAAATGGCATGTTTCGCACGTTCCTGAAAATGGCAGTCCAATTTTACCGCTTAAAATCAATTTGGAATCTTCGTCGTAGGTTAATTTCTCATTGCAATCTACTACTCCCGCTAATTTCCCACACTCCGAATTCACAAATCGCGTTGCTCTTTGGTTTACCTCCTTATCGTAGCAATTTGCTTTCTTTTTTACGTCCTGAATTGAATTTGCATCCGAGATCTGCCCATGTATTGAAAATAGCGTTCCAATAGCAATCACAATTAATCCAACTTTTTTCATGCTAATTTATTTATTCGATTAAAACTCAAAATTGTAAGAAAAATTATACTCTGCTAATTTTAGCGAAAGCATCTCGCATTTCTTGCGGAACAGGAATCGTTTGGTTCTTCGTGGCATCAAAACACACTTGCACAGATCTTCCCTTTGCAAATAATTCACCACCAACTTTCAATTCGTAATCCAATGTGAAACTTTTTGTTCCCATCGCTTCAAGAAATACCGTTATTTCCGGTTCGTGCTGCATTAAAACAGATTGCAGGTATTCAATTTCATTTTTAACCAATACGAACCCTAATCTTCGCCAATCCCAATCTTCCCCAACGAGTTGTTTAAAATAATAGATTCGCGCCATTTCAAAATAACTGAAATAGATATTGTTGTTAACGTGGCCTAGAATATCTAAATCGGAAAATCGAACTTGAATTTTTGCTGGTTGTATCATTTTAAATCTAATTTTTCAAATTCCGAATTATTACTAATAAATTCTGGAACAATTTGTTTCATCTTCGCAACAATTTCAGTATTTTTCTGTCCTTCAAAAAGGTGGATTAACTTACTAATTTCCTCAAGTTGCCTCGCGTTTTCCTGTCGAATTGTTGCTTTCAATATTTGTGGATGGTGCGTCGGAATAGTATTCTCTTCCTTCGCTAATAGTTCTTCGTATAATTTTTCTCCAGGGCGCAAACCGGTAACTTTTATTTCAATATCTTTTCCAACTTCCAAACCACTCAACTGTATCATTTTCTTTGCAAGATCTATGATCTTAACGGATTCACCCATATCGAAAACAAATATTTCTCCCCCTTCGCCCATTATTCCTGCTTCCAAAACCAATTGACACGCTTCTGGAATCGTCATGAAAAAGCGGGTAATTCGCTCATCCGTTACCGTAATTGGTCCGCCCTGTTCTATTTGTCTCTGAAATAGCGGAATTACAGAACCGTTAGAACCTAAAACGTTCCCGAAGCGGGTTGTTACAAATTTTGTGATTCCCTGTGCATTGGCAGCTTGCGCATAAATTTCCGCAATTCGCTTGGATGCGCCCATCACATTTGTCGGATTCACTGCTTTATCCGTTGAAACCATAACAAATTTTTGAACCTTGAATTTTTGTGCTAAATCAACTAAATTTCTGGTTCCTTTCACATTCGTCAGCACCGCTTCAGATGGATTACTTTCCATTAAAGGCACGTGTTTATAGGCCGCAGCATGAAAAACATAATTGGGCTGAAAAAAATCAAATACGCGTTCCATCCTTTCCATGCTTCGAATATCTCCTACCACCACTTCAAAATTCAAGGATGGAAAAGTGTGCAGCAATTCATTCTGAAAATCGTAAAGTGGCGATTCTGCCTGATCCAGTAAAATCACTTTTTTAGGCTGGTAGTTTGCCAATTGTCGCACCATTCCGCTGCCAATAGAACCAGCAGCACCAGTTACTAAAATTGTTTTTCCTTTTAGTTCTGCCGCAATCTTGTTTTCATCCAAAATAATTGGTATTCTACCCAAAAGGTCTTCGATATTTATTTTTGCAATTTGTTTCGTGGAAAATTCGCCATTGATCCAACTTTTAGAGCTTGGTACTTTTTGCATTTTTACGTGAAGCGATAAACACGTTTCAACCACTTTTTTGCGGTTAATTTCATCCGGATTTTGAATGGCGATAATAACAGAAGTAATTCCCTCCGACTGAATCAGTTCTTCCAATTTAGAAGTATGAAAAATCGCAACTCCTTCCAAACGCGTGCCCGCCATTTTTTTATTATCGTCCAAAAACCCAACGATTTGGTAGGAAATTCGTGTATCTTTCTCAATGGTTCGCTTCGTAATCAAACCGGAAATTCCTGCACCATATATTAAAACGCGTTCTTCGATTTGATTGGTTTTGATTGATTCTAAATACAAGAGTTTAATGAGAAACCGGGAACCCAACATCAAAAGAATACACACCAAAAACTCCATGATTAGCACCGACATCGGAAATAAAAAGTAGCCGTCCATAAAATAATAACGAATCAAACCGAGTCCAAAATAGATCAATGAACTCACAGAAACGGCTATAATAATACGGCGTATATCTTCTGTAGACGTGTACCTTACAAGCCCTTTGTGGATTTTAAAACTATAAAAAACGATAAGTTTTACAGCAAAAAATAGAGCAATTGACTTGGAAAGAATCTGCCATTCTGTTTGAATTAATGTGCGGTCTGCTTTTAAATCGAAACGAATTAAATACGCAAAACACAAAGCAGTAGCCGCTAAAATAAGATCAATCAGAATGATCACCCATCTGGGGGTATTCGCTTTTAATCTAAACATATACAAAAGTAAGAAATTGAAGGCAAACTCAATAAAAAAGAAAGCAATTTAGACAATAAAACGGAATGTTTTAGAAAGAAAAAATAGAGAACAATATTAATTTCTACCTTTCACAAGATTTTTTAAATTTTTCAACCAATTGAACCATATTGGCGCACGATTCCATTCGAAGTAGCTGTAAATTCTATCCGTCCCGCCAAGATTTGTATTGAAACGTTTTACACCTTCGACACGAGAACCCCCAAAATCGACTATTTTCTGTTCGCTCCTCGTCGCTTCAATGAAGAATTTCATCGCGCCATACATTGCGCCATTCTTTTTTGATTCTACCGTGAAAGCGCCT